>JAQBWJ010000115.1 GCA_027625215.1 Candidatus Poribacteria bacterium | reverse complement strand
ACGCTGTGTGAATAACCTGTGCGAAACAGGGGAGTAAGAGCCGACCGTACCGAGCGTTCGGCGCAACGGTTGGCGGGACAGGGACAGAGTATGTCCGATGAAACACGATTCCAATGGGACGCGATGATCGCCGACGTTGCCGGGGGGAACGAAATCGATCCCTACCTGCAACAGGCGCAGGGCGAACTGCGCGACGATGAGTCCGTACTTCAACTCACCGTTAGTTCCAACTGGGCGAAAAACGCGATTGAATCGCGCCACGTCCAGAAACTGCACGAGTGGCTGCACCGTTACGATCCGCAACGGTCGTGGAACATCCGTATCCTCGTCGATACGGCGTATATGCCACCGCCGGACACCATCGACACTCCAGCGGACGACGATACGCTCGAGATGTTCGATCCGCCAACCGAGATCGCCCCGCAGAAAGTGAAACGACTGGCGCAACGTCGCCAAATCGTTCCGCTTGGGGCGGACACGGGGAGCGGTCTGAACCCGCGCTATACGTTCGATTCGTACGTGGTCGGTTCCAGCAACCGGCTCGCGCACGCCGCCGCGATGGGCGTGGCGGAATCGCCGGACGGCAGCAAGTTCAACCCGTTCTTCATCTACGGCGGGGTCGGGCTGGGCAAGACGCATCTGCTCCACGCCATCGGGAACAAAACGCGCGAGCGCAATCCGAACGCGCGCGTGCTGTACGTCTCGGCGGAGACCTTCACCAACGACATGGTGGACGCGATCCGTCGGCAGGAGACGAACCACATCCGCAACAAATACCGGACGATGGACGTGCTCCTGATGGACGACATTCAGTTCTTGCAACGCAAGGCGCAGACGCAGATCGAGTTCTTCCACACCTTCAACGACCTGCACAACGCGAACAAACAGATCGTGCTGGCGAGCGACAGCAGCCCGCACGATATGAGCGAACTCGAAGAGCGGGTCAAGTCGAGGTTCATGTGGGGGATGGTCGCCAGCATCGACGCGCCGGAGGTTGAAACGCGGATCGCCATTTTGCAGCGCAAGGCGGACGAACTGCTCATCGAGGAGTTCCCCATCGAAGTCGCCGAGTACATCGCGGAGCAAGTCACGACCAACATTCGGGAATTGGAAGGCACGTTGTCTACGATCTATAGATACGCGGAACTACAGGGACGGGTCATCGACGCCGACCTCGTCCGCGAGGTGTTGAAACAGGACGATGCGCGCATGTCCGAAGTGGGACGACCCATCTCGGCGGCAACGATTCAGCGCGTCGTCGCGGACTACTATCGGATGAAAGTGAGCGACCTCAAAGGCAAGCGGCGAACAAAGAGGCTGGCGCAGGTGCGTCACATTGCGATGTATCTCTGTCGCCAAATGACCGACCTCTCGCTGGTCGATATCGGGCAGGACTTCGGCGGGCGCGATCACAGCACCGTCATCAACGCCTGCATGAAGATCGAGCGGGAGATCGACCGCGACACGAAATTGGCGGAGATCATCGTCCAACTGACGCGGAAGGCGCAGAACTCGTAATCGAAAGAGGCGTCGAACGTCTCCAAAAAAACATGAAGTCGCCGGATGTGGAAGCCGTTCATGAACGACATCGACATCCGGCGATTGCGTTTTCAGGCTTCATTTTCCCTCCCTGAAAAGTTACCCCTAACCGACGAGTCGCGGGTACAACATCCCCACGAGAACGATCACTCCGGCAAGAGCCAACAACGCGCGAACGATGATGTGGTCTTTGCGCCTCATCACAGTCACCTCCCTAGACTGAGCGTGCGTGTTGCCTGATGGATGCGTCGCGTCCTCTTGAGTATAATGAATCGGCGACGCAAGCGACAGTGAAACTGCAAACTTTCTGTAAAAGCCAATCGAGGGGGCGGATGCGGCTCGAAGACAAACTGGCGAAACTGCGGCTCTACGGCGTCGCGCCGATCACGGACAGCCTTCTCGGTGAACTGAGAAAGTTCCTCCCCGACAAGAACAGTCTCGTCGTCGCAAAGGCGGCGCTGATGGTCGGCGAGCGGAACCTCGTCGCGCTGACCCCCGACCTCGCAACCGCATTCGCCCGTCTCATCGACCTGCCCGCGAAAGCGGACGAGTCCTGCGTCGCCAAGAACGCGCTCATCGACGCGCTCGACGCGCTTGGTTCCGACGATGAAGCGTTGTTCCGACGCGGCATCCGTCACCGACAGGTGGAACCCGCATATGGCGGCAGCGTCGATACGGCGGCGGCTCTCCGCGCGAAGTGCGCCTACGCGCTCGCTCGCGTCGCCGACGCGGACGTGTTGTTCGACCTGACGACCCTCTTGGCGGACTCCGAACCCGACGCGCGTCTCGGCGCGATTCGCGCCCTCGCCTATTACGGCGGTCCCGAAAGCGAACTGCTGCTGCGATTCAAAGCCTCCGCCACCGCCGACGACCCGAACGTCATCGGCGAATGCTTCTCCGGGTTGATGCGCGCGAACCCGTCTCGCTCGCTTGATTTCGTCGCCGACTATCTGCCTCACCGCGACCGCGACCTGTCGAACGCGGCGGCGTACGCTCTTGGCGAATCGCGGGAGATCGCCGCCTTCGAGCGTCTGCGCGATCACCGTGAAGACAGCGTTGTGTTGGGCTCGGAGGGGCACCGCGCGTTGCTGCTCGCCATCGCCCTGACGCGGCGAAACGAGGCGATTCACTATCTCATCGAAGTTGTCGGGAAAGAGCCGACGGAACGCGCCGTCGCCGCGTTGGAAGCGTTGCGTATCTACGCGGGCGACGACTCGGTGAGCGAGAAGGCGCGACGGACGGTCGCAACACGAGGCGATGCCGTCATCGTAAAGGCGTACGCGGAATCGTTCGCGTCGGAAGCGTAGGGGAGCGTATACATGACACAAGGGAGCGCAACGGTTTCGCCGCGCTCCCTTGTGTCGGATTGAGGGTGAGTTGAGGGGCGGTTTAGCGCACCGCTTTGACGTTGCCCCACGTCGTTGCGAGTTTCCCGGCGGGATCAACCGCCTGAATCCCCGTTGCGACGCCAAGTCCGAGTTCGTACGCCTGCATGATCTGATCGGCGTCCAATACGGCGTTGAACACGCCGACCTCATCGACCGCTCCGGTCAACGGAAGGCTGCCGCCTTGTCGCCGACCGATGTCGAGCGTGTGATTGCCCGGCTTGGTGTTCTCGGTCCCTTTGTCGTATTCGCCCAGCATGACGCCGTTCACGTAGGCGATCTCATGCTTGTTTTCAAGCGACCAAGCGACATGGAACCATTTGCCTTCCTCCCAGTCGCCTTCGCCGCCGGGGGGTTTGCCGTTCATGCCGACCAAGATGCCTTCGTCGTACCCGTCGGCGCCGGGTCTGCCCCAGGTGTAGGTGTGCAGTTGTCCCGCCGTGTAGATGCCGACTTCGTACTCCGTGTAGTGCTTTCCGACGGGCACCTGACGGTCGCCGAACATGTCCACCATCTTCTTCTCGTTCCGCACCCAGAACATGACGGTGAGCGTCTCTTCCATTTGAAGGCTGGGTGAATCGGCGATCTCGACGTAGGACTGCGCGACGCCGTCGAACTCAATGGCGGAACCGAACGGTCCGTCCGTCCAGTCCGCCTTGCCCAGCAGTTTGCCGGTATTGCCGTTGCCGGACGAGTCGGCGGTGGTGTCGCCGCTGTTTTCGTCGAAGAACCACAGCCCGGCGATGGTCTTCTGGTCGATGACGGCGTTCGCCTGAGTAACGACCAATACCAGCGCGAGACTGAACATCGTGACGCAGAGCGTTCCTGCTGCGCGAAATCTCATGATGTTTTTCCCCCTTATTTATTGGGTTTTCAATGCGCCCCATGTCGCGGCGAGTTTGCCGTTGGGCTCAACCGCCGTCGGACTTTTCATGCCCGTCGCCACTTCAAGCCCCTGCTCGTACGCCAACTTGATGTCGGCTTCCCCCAACGCGACGTTGAGCACGGCAACTTCGTCCACCGCGCCCAAGAACGGAAGGCTGCCGCCCTGTCGCTGACCGATTTCCAGCGTATGCGTGCCGGGAGCGGTATTCGGGGTCGCTTTGGTGAATGTGTCCAGCATGACGCCGTTGGCGTAGGCGGTTTCGACCGCGCCGTTGAGCGTCCATGCGACGTGATACCACTTGTCGACGACCCAGTCTGTGTCGCCGGAGGGCAGGTTGCCGTTGATGGTTGCCAAGATGCCTTCGTCGTAACCATCCGCGCCGGGTCTGCCGAACGTGTAGGTGTGAATCTGTCCCGCCGTATAGATGCCGAACTCGTACTCGGTGTAATGTTTGCCCATGACGATCTGTCGATCGCCGAACATATCCACCATCGTCTTGCCGGTGCGGAACCAGAACATGACGGTGAAGGCGTTGGACATCTTCAGGCTCGGCGAGTCCGCAATGGAGACGATGGAACCGACCGTGCCGTCGAAGGCGACGCCGTTCCCGGACGGTCCTTCCACCCAACTCGCGGCACCCATCAGCGTGCCGATGTTGCCGTTGCCGGATGAGTCGGCGGCGGTTGCGCCGGTTGCTTCATCGAACAGCCACATGCCCTTGATGGTATTCGCATCGATGGCGGCGTGCGCGGTAAGTGTGTAGGTGAGGGTGAGCGTGACACACATCGCCGCGATGACGGCGACGTTCTTCACACAGAACTTCATCACAAGTCCCCTATTCCCAACGGTTTGTCATATCGACCACGTTTGCCCGTCGCGCTACGCGACGCGCGGTCGATCCCCCATGTCTCTTTTAGCCTAACGAGAAATCACATCTTTAGCAATAGGCAACTTGTCTCCTGCCCGTCATCTGAAGAGAGTGCGGCGCGAGCGTCTTGACGACCGCGAGTACTCAAAAAGCGTACCATAATTCGGAAAGCCGCTTAGGGCGTTCCGTCGAGGCGTTTTATTGGACTTCGTTGGCGATGGGCGAGCCGTCGCGCTGCTCAATTCCTCAGCGTCGGGAAATCGTGGTTGGGGAAGTTTTATGCACGACACCGCTCGTCGCGATCCGTTGGGGGGAGTGGTTCACGTGCGGCGTCGGAAGGCGTGAGCGGGACGCGACGAGAGCGTCGTTGACATGTTGGAGAGTCGGGCGAGACCGTAATTGTCGCCGCGTTCCCGCCGAATCTTTACCGTATGCAGAGGAGCGCCGTTTTTCGGCGGTTGTCGCTCACGCTTTCGTTCGGCAACCGCTCTATCTTGACGTGGACCGCCTCTCAAATACGGAGAACGTCATGGAACGCGCCGAGACCCTCATCAAACGCGCTCTCGACCCGAACGCCTCGACCCAAGCGCGTCACGACGCCTTCGGCGAACTCGTCCGCCGCTTTCAAGACATGGCGTTCGGCTGGGCGTACGCGACGCTCGGCGATGCGGCGCAGGCGCAAGACGCGACGCAAGAGGCGTTCCTGACCGCGTATCAACAACTTGCCCAACTGCGCGAGCCGTCCGCGTTTCCCGGCTGGTTGAAGCGGATCGTTCAGAGCCGATGCCACCGGATCACGTCGCGGAAGCGTCACCCGACGGAGCCTCTTATCGCCGCCGACACCATCGCTGGGACAGAACCCGACGCGGCGTCGCGCCTCGAATCAGCGGAGACCTCGCGCGAGGTGTGGAGGGCGATCCAATCGCTGCCGGAGCACGAGCGCGTTGCGACGATCCTCTACTACATCAGCGCCTACTCGCAGAAAGAGGTCGCCGCGTTCCTCGAAGTGCCTGAGCCGACGGTGCGTAAACGGCTCCAGTCCGCCCGAAACCGCCTCAAAAGGAGTTTTCTCAACATGGTGCGCGACAACCTGCAAGGACAACGCCCCTCGAACGACGCCCAACTGGAAAACCGCGTCCGATTCTTCAACGCCGTCACGGGCGGGGACGCCGACGCGATCAACCGACTGCTGGACGACGACCCCTCGCTGTTGCAAGCCTCATATAACGGACGTACCGCGCTCTACAGGGCGGCGCAGTACGGCTACAGTGGACGCACCCAGCGTTACAAGAACATCGTCGATCTGCTGATTGAGCGCGGCGCCGAACAGGACATCTTCGCGGCGGCGTTCCTGAATCGCCCCGAACTGGCGGAATCGCTGCTGGACGCCGACCCGTCGCTTGTCCTCGCCCACGACGGTTACGGGACGGCGCTTCACCACGCGGCGGAACGAGGCGCGACGCAGGTCGCCGAACTGCTCATCGAGCGCGGCGCGGATGTGAACGCCAAAGACGACGGAGGACACTCGCCGCTGCACAACGCCGGGCATCCGGGTCCGTGGAAGGAGACCGAATCGACGGAGATCATCGCGCTGTTGAAGGCAAACGGAGCGGTTATCGACATCTGGCTCGCGGCGACGCTCGGCGACACGGACGCGATTGCCGCGCGGTTGGACGCCGACCCCGACGCCGTCAACGCGACGGACGACGAAGGAGCCGTCCCGTTGTTTCACGCAGCGCACAACCTTCACCGAGACGCGATCCGCCTGTTGGTCGCGCGCGGGGCGAATCCGAACGCGGTGTGTCCCGACGGACAGACGCCGCTCTCGACGGCGATCCTGCACTCTTGGGATGAGGGAGGCGACGAGGCGGTACGACTGCTGCTGGATGCGGGCGCGGAACCCGATTTCAACGATTGCTGCTCGCTGGGCATGACCGACCGCGTGCGCGAACGGTTGGAGGCGGACGCGACGCTCGCCCATCCCGGTTCGGAGGGTTGGACGCCGTTACACGAGGCGGCTCGGTGGGGACATTCGGAGGTGGTGGAACTGCTCATCCAACACGGCGCGGATGTGAACGCCGTAGACGAGTACAGCGGCGCTCCGTTGAAGGTGGCGTTGCATCACAGCCACGAGGCGGTCGCCGACATTCTTCGGCAGCATGGGGCGGGCGAATAACACTCCAACCCCACCAAGTCCGTTGTCACCGTGTCATTCTGAGTGGTTCGTTTCGTAGGTGTGATATGCTTCCTTCATCATCGCTGATGGAGGGACTTCGCGTGA
>JAQBWJ010000114.1 GCA_027625215.1 Candidatus Poribacteria bacterium | reverse complement strand
TGTCCCATCCGCGCGGCGCGGTCGGGTCGGTCAACCATCCAGCGAATCGTCTCGGCGATGCCGCGTTCGTCGTACGGATTCACGCAGAGACCGCATTCGAATTGGTCGATGATCTCGCGCCAGAGTGGAAAGTCCGACGCGATGACCGGGATTCCGCTTGCCATGTACTCGAACATTTTGATCGGAAGGGATGCGATGTGGTTCGGTGTCGGATGCAGCACAACTAGTCCCGCCGTCGATTCGGCGCAGGTTCGGTAAACGCCGGATCGATCTAGATAGCCGAGTTCGTCGACCAACTGCCAGCCGTCAAGCGCGGTGACTTTGCGACGCGTTGTTTCAGAGTGGAAAGAACCCGCCAACTTCAAACGAATCCCGATGATTCCCGCCGCCGCGACCATTTCGCAGATGCCGCGTTCTTCCGAGATGCCGCCGACATAACAGACGCTCTTCTCATCGATGCGGTGTGGCACATGGTTGTCCGGCGCGAACTCCCGTAGAATCGGGTAGTTGCAGACAATGGCAGCCTCGGCAAATGCCTGGAATCGTCGTGCGATGGTCGGCGTTGCGGTAATCACTGCGTCCGTTCGCGCGGCGAACACGTTCTCGAACACCCGTACGACGCGCGATACGGTCCCGCGCAGCCAATGGGGAATCCACTCGCGCGCCAGGACGATGTCGGGGAAACTTTCGTGTGCGTCGTAGATGATGGCGGCGTTTGTCCGTCGTTTCAGCCACCACGCGACGGGCAGCAGGTCGGGATCATGGATGTGGTAGACGTCCGCCTTGATTGCGCGCGCGCGTTTCGCGGCGCGCCATCCCCCGATCAGACGGCGTCCGATTCTGCCGGAGTCGGGCATGTCGATGCCGTGAATGACGACACCGTTTTCAAGGCGATCCTCCGTGTCTGGAAACAAAGCGTGCACTTCGTACCCACGGTTGGCGAGCGAAACGCACTCCTTCCAGAATATGCGCGAATCGGTCGGTGAATGGGTCGTCGTCAGGTGACACACGCGGACGGGTAATCGTCGATTCGGCATGGTGTACTTCCCACTTGTTATAGGCGTACTCTGCGACGAGCGAATCCGTGAGTGTAGAACAGCCACCATGTCCCGAAACTCGCCGGAATTAGCGCGACGGTCATCCATGGGAGTTTCAGCCACACGGCAAGCGACGCGAGAGCCGCCATCCCCGCGCTCGTTCCGACCAATGTGGCGGCGGTGCGACGCGGGCTCCACCCGAACTTACGGATGAGCCGATGGTGGATATGCTCCCGGTCCGCCTGCGACCAGTCACCTCGACGACGGTGGATCGCTGCGAGCACGTCAAAAATCGGCAGGCTCAACACGATGAACGGGAGCAGGTACCGCTCAAGCCCAACCCCTTCCGCAAACGAAACCCGCAAAGAAAATGCCGCAACCAAGAAGCCCGCCGACAGCGCACCCGTGTCGCCCATGAACATTCGCGCGCGCGGCGCCGGGAGGTTGAACGGCAGGAAACCAGCGACGGAGATCAGTAGTACGCCGAGCAGCAAGGCGTTTGACGATTCGCCTCCCATCAATGCGGCGATGCCCAGACCAGCGGCAACGGTCATCGTAAACCCCGCCGCGAGCGAATCGACCCCATCAATCAGGTTCAATGCGTTCGTCATCCCGATGATCCACGCGAGCGAGCCGATCATATAGACGGTCGTCACCACCGTCGATTCACTGTGCGCCCACGAAAACGGCAGCGTTCCGGGTGAATTGGTGAAGAGAAAGATGGCCCCCGCTATCGTGTGTACGGCGATTTTTTGAAACGGGCTGAGTCCGCGGATGTCGTCCACGAACCCGCCCGCCGCAACGAGTAGAAGAGCAACCAGTAGCCCGCCGTTCGCAGCGGTGAGTCCGTCCGAGACCATTGCCAACAGAAAAGTGCCTCCGAGAAATGCCGTGAGGACTCCAATGCCGCCGATCACTGGTGTCGGTGTCAGATGAAGGCTGTGATCGCTCCCGAAGTCGAGGAGTCTGTAGCGATGGCTGACGCGCCGAGTCAGTTCGCATACGCCGACGGATATCGCGAAGGTCGCAGCGGCAATGACGATGTGATCCTGGTCGATACTCATGAATGGACACCCCCCATTGTTAGTCCGTTGCGCTTGCGGAAGAAATGACCGGTGTGCGGAGGTTGTTAACCAACTGCCACTGGTCTTCACGCGCGGAAACGGATCGTTCGTCTCGCCTGGTGAGGAGTTTCACCAGTGCGCGCACCGTTTTTTCGGGATCGTGGCGAATGGCACGGCGGGTACCGTTGTGATCGTGCACATCGACTTCGCTGATGAGATCGGTGGCGAGGATTTGTTCTGGAGCAAGCGAATCAACGCGCGGATCGTACATGACCTGAACGTTGCGGCGGGGAATCTCGCGCCCGAACCGGGACAACACGAGTCCGTACTGTGACAGAAGTTCCCTCGACGCGGTGCGGTTGTTGACCAGCACATAGTCGAAGTCGACGCGGGCGTGGCATCGAATCGCCCTGATGTGGTCGCTGACGGTGAAGTCGTCCGTCTCTCCGGGTTCCACCATCACATTACTAATGTAGATCTTTATCGCTTCGGATCGTTCCAACGCTTCGGCGACGCCCGGTACGACGAAGTTGGGTAGGATGCTCGTGAAGAGACTGCCCGGACCGACGAAGATCACGTCCGCTTTCTCAATCGCCTTGATCACCTCCGGCAACGCTCGGATCGAATCATCGGGTTGAGGGACATTATCGTTGCCGCGTCGCGCGAGAAATACGCGGCGGATCGGCGACCGATTCACACGTTTCGGAATCTCGGATTCGCCGCATACGACGTCTCCGTCCTCCAGTTCGGCGCACAGCATGATTGGTTCCGCCGTCACAGGAAGGATGTTGCCGCGCACCGCCAACACGCGCGCGGCTTCATGTACTGCTTTTGGGAACGTACCAAACAGATCGGACAGCGCGACCAGCAGCAGGTTGCCGATGCTATGCCCGTGAAGCGAACCGTTCGTATGGAAACGGTAGCTGAACAGTTGGCTGACCAACTCTCGTTCGTCCGCAAGCGCCACCAGACAGTTGCGGATATCTCCGGGAGGCAGGACGCCGAACTCATCGATCAGTCTGCCGGAGCTACCGCCGTCATCGGACACCGCGACGATGGCGGTAAGGCGGTCGATGTTGAACGGACAGGTATCCCGGTTCACCGAGGCATACTGTTTGATGCCGTGCAACAACGTCGACAGTCCCGTACCACCGCCGATGCATACGACATCCTGTGAGGCGTGATGAGAGGGAAGAGAGGACATATCGAGAACTCCAATGATTACATCATGAGGACGTAAGGGCGTAGCGCACGAGTCCCCGAGACCTTGCTCAGTTTTTGGGTACGAGCCGTGATGAACGACTCAGTTGACTCGTACGCTACACCACACGGCAACTGCTGCCGTGCGTGTATGTGAAAACTACATTGGATATCCCCGCCAACTACGTGACTTGAAGTCACTTGAAATTGAACGATACGGGCGCGGTCGTGCCAGTCGCGCGGCGCGTCCGATGAGGATTGAGGGGATCGCTTCAAATCCCACTTCTCGGCGTCTGTCGAGACCCATCAGTGTCGACTTCGGTAGGCGTGACGTTGGGTGAGTGTATCCTCATGGATTCAGTGGACACCGGACGAGACACCGACACGAAACCAAGTATGAAATCGCGACAAGCCACATTTGGCGTGGTTTTAGGGCGAACCATGCGGATTCGATCCAACACCTGTTGTTGGCGCGATTTTTGCTGTTTCGTGAATAAGTCTTGGCTACGGATTGTGTTGTTCGATCTGTATATTGTAGGTGCAATTGTATATTGCAGGTGCAATTACGATCTGCGTTCAAACGCAGCAGGAGACTTTAAAGATGCCGAACGCGGCTAGGAACACGCCTGTGGGAGCGCAGTTCAAACGCGAACTGCTGCAACACATTTCGGAGATCGGGCTGGTACTGGATGACGTGGTTGGAGGAACGCGC
The DNA here is from genome assembly GCA_027625215.1 of Candidatus Poribacteria bacterium. Lineage (GTDB taxonomy): Bacteria > Poribacteria > WGA-4E > JAQBWJ01. The sequence continues at coordinate 2,961 of JAQBWJ010000114.1, read as the reverse complement.
CCGGTCAGTTTGCTTCATCTCACACTAAACGAAGAAGACCTCACAGAGGACGATGTTTCGGAGTTTACATCGGAACTGTTCCGGGTCATTAAGGAACACAACGGGCGCATCGACCGATTTCTTCAGGGTACAGGCATCCTGATCGTTTTCGGACTGCCCAACGTGTTGGAAGACGATCCAATCCACGCGGTGGAGGCTGCATTTGTCATCCAGAACATCGATTCGTGCGTTCGAACCAAAGTAGCGGCAGACAGCGGCAAGGCATACATCGCTCAAACAACTTGGGGTGAATTCGCGATCTGCGGCATGGTCGTGCGAGACACCGAACGTCTGTCCGAACATGCCGATTGGGACGAAGTCGTCGCCGGTACGTCAATGCATACCGAGCTCAGCGCGCGCTTCGAGCTCACACCGATACAGAGTCCTCCTGTTGCGTACCGAGTCACACATCAGCCCTCGTTCGAACATCATGTGTCGGCATTGGACCTCATCGGTCGATCCCATGAGCTTTCGCAGCTTGTTGAGACGTTCGAATGGGTCAACAACAATGGGCAAGGCGGTTCCGCCTCCCTGATGGGCGGCGGTGGGGTTGGCAAATCCCGACTCGTCACCGAGTTCAAGACGCTCGCTCAATCGACGGAGAACCTTCTGTATCTCGAAGTTCGCGCTGGCGAACACGGAGTACTGTACCCCCTGATAACGCGTCTGTTGGGAAGCCCGACCTCCGAGGAAGAGGTGACACAATCTCTGCAACGTTTAGGGTTTACGGAGGATCAAATCCATCCTGCGAAAGCCGCGCTGGTCGAGTTGATGGTGAACCATAAGGGTTCGGGCGACAACCGTTGGACGATGCAGAGCTGGCAGGAAGCGATGTACCACGGAACGCGCATCTTCGAGACCGTCTTCGTGCCGCTGATCAGCCGCCGACCGACGCTCGTCATTCTCGAAGATCTCCATCTTTCGTTCGATGTGTCGATTGACCTGTTGACGCACCTTTTGTTGAGCGATCAAGCGATGGAAGCAGGCAAACTGTTCGTCGTGATGACGTCCCGACCCGAAGGCAAAGTCGGCGAACGATGCGTTGCGCTATTGCAACGGCTGACGGCGAAGTGGCAGAGACGCCATGTCGCGTTCCACCTACAACCGCTGCTCCGGGAGGAGAACGACCAACTGATCGCCGATGTCCTTCAAGGTAAAGTGGATCCTCGTGTCACCGATGTCGTTTGGGAAAAATGTCGCGGCATCCCGTTCTACACGAAGGAACTGGTCCGCTCGTTGCGGGACAGTGACCGCATCTGCCTCGATGACGACCAATGGAGTTTTGCCGCCGACCCGGTTCCTGCGGATGTGCCCGAATCGTTGCAACGCATCGTATTGGCGCGCTATCACGCGCTGAACACCGAGGAACGACTCATTCTCAAACACGCCGCCGTGATCGGGCGAACGTTCTCGGTCCAACTATTGCGTCAGATGCTTGCCGGTGTTCGGGACGATCCGGGCGAAGAACTGACCGACATCATCAACGACCTCGAACGCCGACGGTACATCAATCTCGACAATCTCCTTGATCAAACCTACTCATTCCACGATATCCATTGGGAGGCGCTCTACACGTCGATTCCCGAACACGAGAGCGCCAGACTACACGAACGGATCGCCGAAGCGCTAGAGGAAGATGTCAATTCGGGCAAGCGGTCGATAGAGGTCGCGCGCCACTACCTTCGCAGCCACAACGACCGGAAAGCCGTCGAGTACCAAATCAAAGCCGGAGAAGAGACGTACTGGATTGCGCCGGGAACTATGGAGATTCAGTTCTTCACGAACGCGTTGGAGCGACTTGAACGGATGGACCTACGTACCTACCCGAGTTGGCGATGGTTTGCGATCCGCGCGCGCAAAGGGTTGGGACGTGCCTACTTCGCCATCGGCGACATTGCGGCGGCAGAAGAAGCGTTCCGTGAAGGGATCAACCTGGTGAACGAGATGCGCCTCAGCGACGAACGCCGTGGACGCAATCTTGTCCCCTTCTACTACTGGCTCGGTCAGGTGCTTGCGTGGCAGAACCGGTACGACGAAGTGGTGGAGATCAGCGAGGCGGGCATCGCTCTCGTCGAAGACGAACAATCGGTCGAATGCGCTCTCATGAACCTGTTGCTGGCGCAAGGGTACCTCAACGCCAAAGGGGATACGCAGGCGTATCACAAATTGATGTTCCGAGTGGAAGAAAATCTGGAGCATTTGCCGTATTCGCCTGATCTCCGAAACGCCTATACGACGATTTCGTGGATGCGCGCATCCCATTTCAACGACATGAAAAAGGCGTGGCACATCATTGATCGCCTGCACCATCATGCTGAGAAGGAGCATGACCTTAAGGCGCTGGCGGAAGTGCTCCTGCACAAGGGATATCTTCTGATCTGTCAGGGCAATCTGACCGACGCGTTGTACCGCCTCACCGAAGCGCGTCGAAAGTTCGAGGAGATGGGCAATACGCAGCAGAACTGGTGCCTCCTGCGACTGGGTCAAACGATGCTGGCGTTGGGCAAATTCGATCAGGCGGCGGAGTATCTATCTCTTACGGTCGACGCATCCAAAGCGAACGGCAGCAAGATTCACGAAGCGTTCGCATCGGAAGATTTGGCGACGATCTCGTTCACGCTGGGCGACTACGACGAGTGCGAAGCCCATCTGGACAATGCGATCAAATGCCACGACAACACCCCGCGTACGCCCGTGAAGCCCTTGATGTTGAAAGGGTTGCTCCATCTCGCGCGCGGTTCCGGTGAGATGGCGATCCAGGTGTTCCGGCAGGCGCTCGATATGTTGGTTCAACAGCAACACAATCCGCTTCCCGCATACTTTGCCGGAACCGTCGCCACCGTGTTAAACGGTCTCGAAGCGGCAGGGATGGATACGGAGGCGTTCCATTCGCTTTGCGCGAAACTGACCGGCGATCGGGCA
>JAQBWJ010000113.1 GCA_027625215.1 Candidatus Poribacteria bacterium | reverse complement strand
GGATGAACTTGGATGTCGAGCTCCCGTGGACGGCGGACCCGATGATTCGGGTCTGACAACCGGAATAGGGGTGATTTCCCCTCTCGGTTGATTCTCGGACGAGTTGAGTGTCCGCCTTGACGGAGCAAGATATAAGAAGATTCCTGACAACGCTCTTTATTCAGGGGATCGCGACGGCAATTCGATCGCGATTTGATTGAACGTCGCGGACACTCATCGTTCGGGGACCTCCCATATTCCTAAGGTCCTCGCGAAAGGGATCGTTCATGCTTGGGGAAATATCCTCGGCGTACACCTCCATTCCTTTGTCGAAATCCACGAATCCGACGGATTCGCTCGGCAAAGATGCGTTCATGAAACTGCTCGTCTCGCAGTTGCGGTATCAGAACCCTCTGGAACCGATGGACAACCGAGACTTCATCGCTCAACTGAGCCAGTTCAGTTCGCTGGAACAGTTGACCGATCTGCGCGAGACCTTCGACGCCTCGTTGCAGCAGCAGAAGACGATGAACCAAACGCTGGCGGTGGGTCTGCTTGGGCAGACCGTGAACGTCCCGACCAACCTCGCCGTGCTTCACGGCGACGGCGAAGAAACCTCCATACACTATTATCTGGAAAGCGACGCCAAGAGCGTGGAAATCCAGATTAAGGATGTGAACGGTGCGGTCGTGCGCACCCTCACACCTGGCGCCCAGCCTATGGGCGATCAGGAGGTTGTCTGGAATGGCACAGACGACCTAGGCAATGCCTTGCCGGAAGGCAATTACACGTATCATGTCCTTGCAGTGGGCGGCGGGGACCTCCCGGTCCCCGTCCTGCCCTTTTTTCAAGGGCGCGTGGACGGATTGCGACTCACCGAAGAAGGCATCATGCTGAAGATCGAAGGACGGGAAATCCCCCTCTCGCAAGTCGAGATCGTCCATAAGGCGGGGAAAACGGGCGACAAATAACGAGCGTCGCCCGACGCGCTTAAAACGGCTTTTGACAGTTGTTTGATTCGGACCGTCGTTAAAATGATCGTGGATTGGGAATAAAACACCTCGCGTACCGGTGGAGATTGAGGGTTCGTCGCGTTGCGCGACAACCGACGTCTCCCGCCGCGCGCTACACGCTCCGTTGGAGGACGAGGTAGATGATCGGTTCATTACAGTCCGGGTTGACCGGGTTGCGCGCCAACCAGACCAGCCTAGAAGTCATCGGTAACAACATCGCCAATGTGAACACCACCGGGTTCAAAGCGGGACGCGCCAATTTTGCCGACGTGCTCGCGCGCACCATTCGACCCGGCACCACGCAGACCGCCCCGATTCAGGTCGGTCGCGGCGTGCAGGTCAGTTCGATTTCGACCGTGATGCGACAAGGCGGGCTTCAAGAGTCCGCGCTCGTCAGCGACATGGCGATTCAAGGCAACGGCTTTTTCATCGTGAGCGACGGCGAACGGGACTTCTTCACCCGCTCCGGCAACTTCACCTTAAACGCTCAAGGGCAACTCGTCTCGCCCGACGGGTTCTCCGTGCAGGGCTTCAACGCGATTGCGGGACAAATCCCCGTGACCGCCGCCCCGACCGCGATCCAGATGCCCACCGAGCCGATCCCCCCGACCGCCACCAGCCAGATCGGGTTGGCTGGCAACCTCGACTCCGGCAGCAAGACCATCGCCGTCGATACCAACGGCAACCAAGTGCTCGTCGGCGGACAAGACCGCTTCGTCGGGACGGAGTTCTCCGGCACCGCGATCCTGCAAGACGACGGAACGACCATCTCCGTCATCGGCGCGGGGACCGACTTCACCCAGTTGACAGCGGGCGACATCTTCATCGTCGGCGACCGCCAGTTCACCATCGACTCGATCACGGACGCGACGAACCTGACGCTCACGCGCCCGACGCTCACCGGAACGATTCAAGGCACGGCGGCATCGCGGACGATCAACGGGACAGGCACGCTGTTCACGCGCGAACTTCGCGTCGGCGACACGTTGTCCATCGACGGCAACGACGTGACCGTCAGTTCCATTGTGAACGACACGACGCTCGTCCTTTCGACGGCGTTGGCGAACGACGTGGCGCTCGGCTCGGCGCTCAGTTACGGCACGGCAGCGGGTCTGGCGACCCAAGCCGGCGGGCGAATGGAAACGGGCGTTACCCCCGCTGGGTCAACCATGCTCTCGAATCTCGGCACGAACTTCCCCGTCGCGCTCCGCGAAACGGCGAACCTGCTCGTCACGGACGCGGGTTCCGGTCGGTCGGTGGTCGTCTCGCTGCTCGGATCGGAGACGTTGGACGACTTGGCAGCGAAGGTCGCCAGCGCCGGGATGCCCTCTTACACGCTGAACGACCAGAACTTCACCTTGAAGAAACTCGATCCGGGCAACGGGACTTCAACGAGCGTCCAGTTGGTGGACTCGCAGGGCAACAGCCACACGGCGGTCATGTCGATGTTCAAGACGGACGTTGAGAACACCTGGGCGTGGACGATGCGAATCCCCGACGCGGAGGCGATTGAACAAGCCCCCAGCCTCAACTACGGGCTGAACACGCGCGGGTTGCTCACCTTCAACCCCGACGGCACGCTCGCCGGATTCACCAACGCCATCGGCACCGACCGATTCACCTTGCAGTTCAGCGCGAAGTTGGGGACGGAAAACTTCGCCATCGACATGAACCGCGACGTGGTGGCGGGTGTCACGCAGTATGACCTCGGCGCATCGGAAGTCGTCGTGACGGGCAACAACGGGATCAAACCCGGCACGTTCCAATCGTTCACGGTCGACCAAAGCGGAATGATCATCGGCACGTTCTCGAACGGCGATACGACCGTCGTCGGGCAGGTGTTGATCGCTCGCTTCCAGAACGCCGAAGGGTTGGAGCGGGTCGGCTCGAACATCTTTGCCAACACGCAGAGCTCCGGCGAAGCGGTGGTCGGCACGGCGGGACTCGGCGGCAACGGCTCGATCCTGTCGAACACGCTCGAACTGTCGAACGTCGATCTCGCCGAGCAGTTCACCCAGATGATTCTCGCGCAACGCGGCTTCCAGTCCAGCGCGAACGTCATCACCACAACCGACACGATCCTGCAAGAGTTGATGGGCTTGAAACGCGGCTAATCGACTAGTCTCGGTCTGAAATCCAACGGAACGATGAGGAACCGCTCTCCACCCAATCGGGGAGCGGTTTCTCCTTTGTCAATCCGGAAGCGACGGCGGAGGTTCTTACCATGAAAACGATTGCGCTGCTGACGGTCTCCAACGTCTTCATGACGTTCGCGTGGTACGGACATTTGAAGTTCAAGCAGTTCCCGCTGTGGCAGGTGATATTGGTCAGTTGGGGCATCGCGTTCGTCGAGTACTGCTTCCAAGTTCCCGCGAACCGGATCGGTCACGGCACGTACTCCGCCGCGCAGTTGAAGACGATGCAGGAGGTGATCACGCTCGTCGTGTTCGCGGCGTTCTCCGTGCTGTACCTGCGGGAGCCGTTCAAGTGGAACTACGGCGTGGGGTTTCTGTTTCTGATCGGGGCGGTGTTTTTCGTGTTCAAGAAATGGTGAGCGTAAACGCCCGCGATCAATTAGAGATCATCCAACCCCTTGCGGAGCCGACGGCGGGTTTTGCCGTCCCCGAACCGCCAGTCGTCCGACTCGTAAACGGCGCGCGTCGCGGCGTCGATGGCGGCGATCTCCTCATCCGTCAACGGAAGATCATCAAACACCGCTCCCACCTCCGACTCAAAGGCGTCGCGCAGGGCATCCGCGAGTTCATTCAGGGTGATGCGTTTTCCAGCGACTTCGCTCAATGAGCGTGAAAACGCCCCGACCGCATCCCCCAAATCAACCGTCGTCGCCGCGTCCAGCGTCGCCTGAGACGGCATCTCCCCAAACACGTACGCCTGATGCAACACCCCCGCTTTCGTCCGCCGCTGCGCCGCCCCCGCCACTTTGCGCCCGCCTGCGATCACGTCATGCTCGACGGGATGCAACAGACACCAGTCCGGCAGCGTTGAATCGGGGCAGAGGCACGTTTCGGAGGGTTCCGTCGTCGCGCCGAGCCGATGGAATGCGACTGACACCACCTCCGCCAATCGCCGATACGACGCCTGCGCCTCGTTCGGAATCCCGACCGTGTTTGGGGAAAAGATCGCGCTGAACGTCATCGCCCCCTCGTGGACGACAACCCCTCCCCCCGTCGGACGCCGAGCAAGGTCGATCCCCGCCGCGCGACACCCCTCAACGTTCACGACGTTCGGCAACTCCTGAAAATACCCACACGTCAGCGCGACGGCGTCCCACTCATAGACCCGCACCGTCGGGCGCGGATCAACCGACTGCCGACGCAGCAACATATCGTCCGCCGCCATATTGAACGCCGCCGAGTTCGCCCCCATGCGAAGCCACCGCCAACTCACGTTCCGACTCACTTCTCACTCCTCATGTCTCGTTTCTCTCCTCCACCAATCGTAACCCGATCTCGCGTATTCTCAAATCGTGTTGATATTCAGCGCTTTCTCAACCGTCTAACCGGAGGAAGCCGACCCCTTCCCCTTGCGGGGGACTCGCAACGCGAGGGCGCGTAGCGCGGGGATGGGGGTTCGTGGAATATCAACACGAGTTGAGAACACCCTTTCTCGCAACGGTTTCCCATTCCCGCCGAATGCGGTATCGTGGTCGCGGCAACGTCTTTGTCTACGACCGGAGGGAGTTCGCACACGCGCCATGCTGCCCAAACCAACGCCTCAACAACTCGCCTGGCAAGAAGCCGAGATGACGGTGTTCTTCCATTTCGGCGTCAACACGTTCACCGACCGCGAATGGGGCGACGGCGCGGAAGACCCCGCCATCTTCAACCCGACCCGACTCGACTGCCGCCAATGGGTGAAAACTGCGAAAGACGCCGGGTTCACCTACCTCATCCTGACGGCGAAGCACCACGACGGGTTTTGTCTGTGGCAGTCGGCGCACACGGAACACTCCGTCAAGAACTCCCCCTGGAAGGGCGGCAAGGGCGACGTTGTCCGCGAGTTCGCGGAGGCGTGCGACGAGTTCGGCGTCAAAAAAGCGTTTTACCTCTCGCCCTGGGACCGCAACGCCCCGATGTACGGCGACTCGCCCGCCTACAACGCCTACTTCAAACACCAACTGACCGAGCTCCTGACACAATACGGCAAGGTGTACGAAGTCTGGTTCGACGGCGCGTGCGGCGAAGGTCCGAACGGCAAGCGGCAGGAATACGACTGGAGCGGTTACTACGGCGTCGTGCGTCAACATCAGCCTGAGGCGTTGATCGCCATCTGCGGACCCGACGTGCGCTGGGTCGGCAACGAGGACGGCTTCGCCCGCGAAACGGAGTGGAGCATCCAAGAGCCGAACGCGGACCACCATCCCGGCGTGACCGACCCGATCTGGTATCCGGCGGAGTGCGACGTGTCGATCCGTCCCGGTTGGTTCTGGCATCCGGCGGAGGACTCCAAAGTGAAGACGCTCGACCACCTGATGCGGATTTACTACCAGTCCGTCGGGCGGAACAGCGTCTTGTTGCTGAACGTCCCGCCGAACGACAAAGGGCTGCTGGCGGAACCGGACGTGGCGCGTCTCGCGGAGTTCCGCCGAATGATTGATGCGTCGTTCGGCGACGAACACGATCTCGCGCGCGGCGCGACGACGGACGCGGCGGTGATCGACGGCAACCCGGATACCCACTGGTCGCCGTCGAATGGCGCGACGGGCGGCTCGTTCGTCCTGACCTTCGCCGCCCCGATCACCTTCAACACGACGCTGGCGAAGGAACAGATCGCCGAGAGCCAGCGGGTCGAGGCGTACACCGTCGAAGCGTGGGTGGATTCTCAGTGGAAGTCTATTGTGAGCGGGACAACCATCGGTCACAAGAAGATCGAGCCGTTCGACGCGGTAACGACGGACCGCGTCCGGTTCACGGTGAACGCCGCCCGCGCGACGCCGATGATCCGCCGTTTCGCCCTCTTCAACGCGCCGAGAGGTGAAAGAAAAGAGGAGTGAAAAACGAGGAGTGAGAAGTGAGTGCGGATTTCCCGTTACTTGTGTCTTACGGCATCACAAAAACTCAAGGTTCTTTGGGAAGGGGGGTGTGCGGGAAACCCCTTCTTTCCGAAGAACTTGTCCTAACTCAAGAAACGAGGTCGCATGAAACCGTTGACCGTCGCCGTGACGGGCGGCTCCTGTTCGGGAAAAACGACATTTGTGAAGGCGTTGGTTGAGCGGATCGGCGACCTTACCCCCGTCGTCCTTCACCAAGACCACTACTTCCGCGACTGGTCGGATTTGTCGGAGGAGGAGCGCGACCGACGCCGCACCGCAAACCACCCCGACGCCGTTCAGTGGGATTCCCTGCTCGACCACATCGAACGGCTCATCCGCCGTGAGTCGATCACGACGCCACCGCCGCACACCCGCGCCGCCAAGCGCGGCGACGCGCTCACCACCGTCGAGGCGACCGACTTGCTCATCGTGGAAGGACATCTCTTACTGACGAACGCGCCGCTCCGCGACTTGATGGACATCAAACTGTTTCTGGACGTGGACGCCCACGAGCGCGTCCTGCGGCGGATGCTCCGAGACGCGCGCGACGGACGCGACAGCCTTGAACGCGCCGCCGCGTGGTATCGAAAAGACGTGCTCCCCAACTTCCCGCTCCACACCGAACCGACAAAGCGGTTCGCCGACCTCATCATCCCCTACCAATACGACAATCAGATCGCGCTCGCGGCGGTCGAGGCGACGATCCGCGCGATGCTCGCAGGGTGAAGGGGGGACGACGAAGGGACTCCGCCGCCGCCTTCAGATAAAGCGCGGACCTTCGTGTTCGCGCGGGAAACCGAACACCAGCCCGAACAGCATCAACGCCTCAACGGTCGTGATGATCGCTTCCATCATCGGCGACCAACCGAACGCGATGAGCGCCATCAACGTCCCGATCCCAAGCAACGCGACCGCCGCGACGCGACCGCCGATGCTGGCGACGAGAAAACAGAACC
>JAQBWJ010000112.1 GCA_027625215.1 Candidatus Poribacteria bacterium | reverse complement strand
CAACTGCTGACCGGCTATCGGGATTTCAGCGTATATGACGCGAAGTGGAGCCCGGACGGCTCACGGATCGCGGTGATGATGGGCGAGCGACATGGCCAACCCTTCAACGCGCCCGATACGAACATCTATGTCGTCGATTTCGACGGACGGAACGCGCGTCAACTGACGGACGATCCCGCCTATGACAGGAACCCGTCGTGGTCGCACGACGGCAAGCGGATCGTGTTTGAATCGAACCGAAACGGCGGCGACGGACGGGAACTGTTCGTCATGAACGCCGACGGACGCAATGTGAAAAGCATCACGCCGAACCTCCGGTTTGACGGTGTGGCGGTCTACGCGATGTGGCCCCACTGGTCGCCCGATGGAACAACGATCCTGTTCGTCGCGTGGACTTCCCTCTACGGGCGTCTCTGTCTGGTCGACCCGGAAGGTGGGAACGTGCGGCAGATCGTCACGTCTCGGGTCCAACAGGGGTTCGGCGCGCCCGCATGGGCGCCCGACAGCCGTCGGTTCGTCGCGCCGGTCATCGCGGGTCCCAACGGCGCTCCGACCGGACTCCACCTGTACGACGTCGCAGGAAACGAACTCGCCGTGCTGACGGTTTCCCCGGTCGGATCGGTGGACAACGGTCCCATCTGGTTCCGAGACGGAGAGATAATCATGTTCTCCCGAAGGTTGGGGGGACACAACTCGCAGCGGTACCTTATCTCCCCCGACGGTGGCGCGCTCCGTCCGTTCGAGGGCGTTCCGCCGCTGTCCTCGGTTTACGACGTATTCGACCCGCAGTTCGCGCCAAAGGGATCGACACCAAGCGTATGGGGCGACTTGAAACGACAATGACACACCCAACCGACTGGCTCACGAGCCTCTCCCGCCGCGCGCAACAACCGACGGTGATCGTCGTCGGGCTGATGTCCGGCACGTCCGCCGACGGGATCGACGCCGTTGTTGCCGAGTTGACGGACGACCGCGCCCGAACCCGTGTCCGCGAACTCGCCTTCACCGAAACGTCCTATCCGCCCGACACGCGAGCGCGACTTTTTCGTCTGTTCAGGGGTGAAGGCAACGTCGCGGAGGTGTGCGCCCTGAACGTGTTGATCGCGGAATCGTTCGCCGATGCCGTTTTGTCCGCGTTGACGAGCGCGCAGGTCGATGGGTCGGATATCTTGGCGGTTGGGTCGCACGGGCAGACGGTGTGGCATCAACCGCCGTCGGCGGGACAAAAACCGTTTGCGACGCTCCAACTCGGCGACCCGTCCGTCATCGCCGCGCGGACGGGTATTCCCGTCGTCAGTGACTTTAGGTCGGCGGATGTCGCGCTGGGTGGAGAAGGCGCGCCGCTCGTCCCGTACCTCGACTGGCTGCTGTTCCGAGACGACGCGCGAGGTCGCGTCCTCCAAAACATCGGCGGCATCGCCAACGCGACCTACCTCCAACCGAACGCCGCCCCCGACGACGTGATCGCCTTCGACACGGGACCCGGCAACGCCCTCATGGACGCAGCCGTGTCGATCCTAACCGACGGCTCCGAAACCTTCGACCGCGACGGCATTCGCGCCGCAACAGGCAACGTTCTCCCCGACCTCCTCGCCGAGTTGATGCGCGACCCGTACCTCGTCGCCCATCTGCCAAAAAGCACAGGACGCGAACGTTTCGGCGAGCCGTTCGTCCGCGAGTGGCTGTCGCGCGTCGACAATCACCCGGCAAACGACCTGATCGCCACGCTGACGGCGTTCACAGCGGAGTCGTTGGCGGACGCCTACACCCGTTTCCTCGCCTCACGAGGGCGGATCGACGAGGTGATCGTCAGCGGCGGCGGCGCAAAAAACCCGACGCTGATCCGCCTATTTCAAGACGCCCTAAAACGGCGAGAACTTACCCCGACGTTCCGTTCGCCGGACGAGTGGGGCGTGCGCGCCGAGTCGAAGGAAGCGGTCGCCTTCGCTGTCTTCGCCCGCGAGACGTTGCGCGGCGTCCCCGCCAACCTACCAAGCGTTACGGGAGCCTCCCGATGCGCGATACTCGGAAGCGTCACGCCCGCGACCATGTGAGGACGTACGTCCCTTTCCCATTGGAAAAGAAGGCGAGTCCCGACGCGGGGTTCTACCGTTCTCGTTGTTCGGAAGTTGTGCAAGGGCGCGACATGTGCGCGATTATTGAGCAGCGTCTAAAACCGATTCCGCATCAAAACGCCACTTTCAGGCATGTGATTGGCTGGCACAACCTTTGCTTGTTGTGGAGTCAACGGATGTGAAAGAGTTCACAACCAAATTAGACTTCCGAGCAGGAGACTCCCTGTGCCACGTTTTCGCTGTGTCATTGTTCCCGAATGGGCGAAACAGAACGATCCGCAAGTCGCCGTCAAAGACGAGCGCACCGTCGAGATTGCGTACGAGTTCGACGCGCCCGACCTCCGCACGCTGCGCCAGTGGCTGGCGGAAGCGTCGATCCCCAAAGGATCCGTCACGTCGATTGACGAGATCGGTGTCGAAGAACTTGCCGCGACGGCGTAACGATCCTCCCACTTCGGTTCCAGACCCACGCTTTCCCCTTCAACCGTCAAATATGAACATCGTTGCCTCTGGTAAACGCCGTACCCCGTACGGCGTTGCACTGGGGTGAACGTACTCTGCGCGGCTCGAATTTCAATTCGCTCTGAGGAATCAATCTGCATGATCGGAGCAACACGATGCCGCGATTTCGATGTATCGTCCTTCCCGATTGGGTGAACCCGGTCGGCGAAACCACAACCGGCGACGAAGAAGTCGTTGAAATCGTCTACGAGTTCGACGCTCAAGACATCGCCACCCTCCAGCGATGGCTGACGGAAGTGCCTATCCCGGACGCCTCCATCCTGTCGATTGAACAGATCGAACCGGAACCAACGACCGCACCGCACTGATCCGTTCAACCCGTCGAAGCGGTCAACGATTGTACTGAGGCGCGACCGCCTTCGCCCGCGCCCAGACCGCGTCGCAGGCGGACAGCGCGTCCGCCGACAACCACATCTCGTCCCGCGACTTCTCGAAGACTTCAAGGCTCTCGCGTATCTGCTCAACGCGACTCGCGCCGAGTATGGCGACATGCACGGCGGGATGTTGGAAGCACCATCGCAGACTGAACTCCAACAGCGAGACGCCCTCTTGCTTGGCGATGGACTGCAACGACTCCACCGCGTTGAATGTTTCGTCGTGCCAGTAACGGTCGCGATAGAAGTCGTACAGGTCGAACCGCGTGTTCTCTTGCAGTTTGCGCTCGACGTACTTCCCTGTCAGCATTCCACCCGCGAGCGGGTTGTACACCATCGTCCCAACGCCCAACTCCAGACACGCCGGGAAGAACTCCTGTTCCACCTGACGCGAGAGTAGGTTGTACATCGGCTGGGCGAGTGCCGGCGGTTCGTACCCGTGTCGGTCGGCGATCCAATGCGCTTTCATCAGTTGCCACGACGCGAAGTTCGATACCGCGACGTACCGCACCTTCCCCGACTTGACGAGCGCGTCCGTCGCCGAGAACGACTCCTCCAGCGATACGTCGTAGTCCGGCGCGTGCATGAAGTAGATGTCGATGTAGTCCGTCTGCAACCGCCGCAGCGACGCCTCCACCGACGCGAGGACGTGTCGGCGGGAAAGCCCGCTCTCGTTCGGTTTGGAACCCATCTGTCCCCGCACTTTGGTTGAAATAATGAGGTCGTTCCGCACGCCTTTCGTCAACCGCCCGATGATCTCCTCAGACGCGCCGCCGTTGTAGACGTTCGCCGTGTCGAGGAAGTTCACCCCCGCGTCGAGACACTCCTTGACGATCTCGCGCGCGCCGTCCTCGTCGGTCTGCTTGCCGAACGTCATCGTGCCGAGACACGCGGGCGACACCTTCAACCCCGTCTTGCCGAACCGTACGTATTCCATCCGATGACATCCCTCCCCTGTGTCATTCTGAGAAGCCTCCGCAGGAGGCGATGTGAGAATCTCTCCGATATCCGACTAGAGCTGCTCGTAGTACGCCTCAACCGCCTCGACATCGACCGTCTCGTCCAGCCGATGCCGCGCCTTCATGTCGGCGATCAGCACCGCGCGCCCGTGAACCGCCACCTCCGCCGCGACGTTCTGCGGCACGACCAACACGCCGTCCGCATCGCAACCGATCAGGTCGCCCGGATTCACTTGAACGCCGCCGCACCCGACCTTCGACTGTAAGTCGGCGACTTCGATCCGTCCCGGGATGATCGGTCGTCCCCGTTCGCGCGAGCAGATCGGCGTCCGTTGGAGTTCGAGCTCCGCCGTGTCTCGGCAAAACCCGTCCGTCACAATGCCGACGCCACCACCCGCGACGACGTTCAGCGCGTTCGCCGACCCCCAAAAGCCGACCTCCCTCGCGCCGCCCGTGCTCGTCACAACGACGTGTCCCGGCTTCACCATCCCGCCGATCCCCTGATTGCCGACCTCCTTGAACCAGATGCCGTGCGAGTTGACGATCTCCTCCGTCGTGTCGAGTTTCCACATCGGTCGCCCGGCGGGAACACAGCGCATCGTCAGCGCGACGCCCCAGAACTTCATGCCATTCCACAGCGGGCGGATCGCGCTGTCCATCAGGCAGAGGTCGAAGTAGCCGATGCCGTCGAGCGCGTCGGACACGTCGGCGACGCGGAGGTGTTTGTATTGGGGCAGCAGGTCGAATGTGGCGTGTTCGCTCATGAGTGGTCATTTCCTCCCTAAATCCCGATGATGTTCCGCCACCATCGCATACATGGCGCGGCGAGGTCAATCATCTGAGCCGATCTCTTCTCGTTTGAGTGGATCGCACTTAACCGTCCGCATGGGAACCACGCAACGTCAACGGCGGCTTGACTCGCAAAGGCACCCAATTCTATAATCGGCTGGTCGATAACGACTTCCATTCGCTCATCAAGCAGTCCGACTGAATCGACGTTGAGTTGACATCCGACGACCAACTGATGCCTCCGCACCGAATCGACTTTCCATGATCGACATCAATATCGTCTATGTGGGAGCGAAACCCATCGAAGGGTATGCGTTGCGTTGCGGCAATACTCGCGTGACGTGGTCGACGCTTCCGGTCGTCGGTTCCAACCTGTATGGATATCTCGGCTCATACTCGTATTTCGGCAAGCAAGACGCCCCTCAGGTGTTGATTCAGGGGGAACCCGTCGTTGTGTTGCCCGGCGAATACACGCTCGACGTATTTCACCATTTCGACGCGGTGTTAACGCTCGTCGATTGGCTTCCCCCGATTTCCAAGAAGTACCGTCGCTACATGCACCCGCTCTTCCACATCGGCCCCGATCCGCAACCGATCCCGACTGTGGACGAATTGCGACGGCGTTACCCGTCCAACGGTCGGAAGAACGGCGTTGGCATGGTGCTTGGGAACAAGAAGTCGAGCGTTCCGGGCGAACTCTACACGGTGCGACGCGCGATGGCGTTGTGGTTCCATGAACACGGGTCGCTGGAGTTCGATGTGTACGGACAACCGCCGTTTCACGACCTGCCGAACTTTCAACGGTCGCTTGAACAGCACGAGAAACTCGATGTCCTGGCGAGTTACAAGTACGGCGTCTGTTTCGAGAACAGCCACCACGCGTACTGGACACTCGGGTACATGACGGAACGGTTGCCGGAGATGTTGATGTGTCGCACCCTGCCCACGTACGTCGGCTGCGCGAACATCGAGGATTATATCCCGACAGACCTTTTCATCGATTACCGCGAGGTCGGCGATTTCGACACACTCAACGAGATGCTCTCCTCGATGAGCGACGCTGAGTACGCCGAGCGGATCAAGCGGATTGACCAATGGATCGCGGACGGCAATCTGTCCGCGTTTTCGATGTTTCGGTTGTACGATCAGTTGACGGAAATCGCCTCCGAGCTCGCGGGCGTTGAAGCGTCGATGCCCGGCGATCAACCCGATTGGCAACCGTGCGAGAAGCCGCCCCATACGCCCATCGTATCGGCGCGGAAGGTCGATGGAGGCAAACAGGAATACGATGAGTTCGGGCGTTTGATCCCTCGTCTGACGGTCGGCGCGGAAGGGGGATCGGCGGTTCCGCGATACTGGTCTTCCGAATATCTAGCCTCCGTGACGTTGGAACGGGTGACGGAATCGGTCGAACGGATGGAGAACGGCTTGGGCGAGGCGGCTCCGCGTTCCATCCCCGCCGCGCGGTCGGAAGTGCGTGTCCGCAAACTGTTGTACGTGGGCACGACGTTGTTCGTTGGGGAAGCGAGTATTTGTCAGGACTTCGGGTATATGAACATGCTCGCGGCGTGGCGTCGGTACGACGATCTCGAGACGACGCATTTCGATCAGGCGTTCGAAGCCCAACTCTACGGCGTCGCAGGGATGTCGCAACGATTGATCGACCTGATTGAGCGGGAACGTCCCGACGTGCTGTTCTACAGTCCGTTAGCCCCTGAGATGGACGTTCTTGAAGAGGCGCTCGGCGATATCACCGAACACACCGACACGCGGACGCTCGTCTGGATCAACGAAGACCCGTACGAAACGGAATCGCTGTCGACTCGTTGGTTGCCCCATGTAGATTGTCTGGTGACGACGGCGAGCAGCGCGGAGGAGCGTTATCGCGAGTTGGGCTTCGGGGATCGGGTCATCCGGTCGATGTGGGCGTATCATCCGGGCAGTTACGGACCTCGTTCGGCGCGAAAGATCGATGCGATCAACTTTGTTGGACTCATGTCCGAGATGCGCCAACAGATTGCCCAGTACTTGCGGGCGACAGGGCTAGAGGTCGACGTGTTCGGCATCGGTTGGGACAAGAACTCGCTTCTGTCCGACGCGCGGTTCGCGATGTCGTTCTCTCAGTACCTCATCAACCTGAACTTAGGGGGGACGCCGCCGCGTTTTTGAGACTACAGGGAGCGGCGGCTTTCTCGTCACGACGCCGATGGAAGGGTTGGACGAAGCGTTTCGCACCGACTCGGACGGTTCAGGTAGACCGGCGGAGGTTGTCGTCGCGCAGACCGTCGAAGA
>JAQBWJ010000111.1 GCA_027625215.1 Candidatus Poribacteria bacterium | reverse complement strand
CGGTCGGCTATCCCGCCAGTTCCGA
Organism: Candidatus Poribacteria bacterium; assembly: GCA_027625215.1. GTDB lineage: Bacteria > Poribacteria > WGA-4E > JAQBWJ01. The sequence continues at coordinate 7,004 of JAQBWJ010000111.1, read as the reverse complement.
CTATTACGACAAGAAGTTCATCGACGCCGTCACTCTCGGCGATACGTGGGAAACCGGAGCGGAATATCAAGATCGGGTCGGCGCGTTCGTCGAATGGCATGTCGGCGACGGGCTGATGGTCGGGATGGGTTGGCGACTGGTGCATTTCGCCGACGACAACAAAGACCTCGATATGCTCAAAACGATGATGACGAATGTGATCGAGTACCTAGCGGATAACTCCGCGTTCCTCTCGGTGGACGCGCAGGGCAAAGTCGCGGCGACGTGGGGCGACCTCAAGCGGTAAGTAGGATGAATGGCTGAGTTTTACAGCAACTGGCAATACACCGTCGGGAACGTCATCGTCCTCCTCATCGTCGCCATGATCGGGTGGCTGGCGTGGCGAGCGTCCGGCAAGGAGTATTGGCGCGACGCGACGCGGCGGGTGTTCGCGTCGAAGCGGGCGATTGTCTGCTTCGCGGTGCTCGTGTTCTACGTGACGGTTGCGCTGTTGGATAGCGTCGCGTGGCGCGATGTCTCGCGGGACGAGGATGGCAACGTCGTCAAATCGCCCGACGGCGAACGCATCCTCGAGCCGAACGCCACGACGCTCCTCGACCGGATCGACGCGGCGACGCTGAAGTTCGGCGTGCGTTCCGAAAAGACGTTTTCGGGCCCCTTCGCCTCCGAATCGTTCACCAAAGAGACGACTCAAGACGACGCGGGTAACACCGTCCGCCGCAACGCGCCTCTCGACCATCCCGGCAAGCACCCGCTCGGCACGGACAAGGTCGGCGACGACGTGCTGTGGAAGTCGTTGAAAGGCATCCGCACGGCGTTGGTGATCGGTGGGTTCACGACGCTGTTGGTGCTGCCGTTCGCGTTGTTCTTCGGGACGGTCGCGGGGTACTTCGGCAAGTGGATCGACGACGCGATCTCCTACATTTATTCAACGCTCGCCTCGATCCCAAGCATCCTCCTGATCGCCGCGTTCATGTTGATCTTCGGGCGCGGACTGTTCCAACTTTGCCTCATCATGGCGGTCACGAGTTGGACGGGTTTATGTCGTGTCATACGCGGGGAGAGTTTGAAACTCCGCGAGTTGGAGTACGTGCAAGCGGCGCAGGCGCTCGGCGTGTCGAGTTGGAAGATTCTCGCGCAGCACCTGACGCCGAACGTGATGCACATCGTCCTCATCTCATCGATCCTGCGGTTCAGCGGGTTGGTGTTGTCGGAGGCGTTGTTGTCTTACCTGAACATCGGCGTCGGTCCCAGCACGGCGAGTTGGGGCAGCATGATCAACGACGCGCGGTTCGAGTTGGCGCGCGAACCCGTTGTGTGGTGGAATTTGGTCGCGGCGTTCGTGTTCATGTTCGGGCTGGTGCTTCCGGCGAACATCTTTGGGGATGCGGTGCGGGATGCGCTCGATCCGAGATTGAGGACGGGGTAATGCCTCTTGACGTTCAAACGCGTGAGTGTCGGATTTGCGAACGAGACTGTCGATTCTACCCGAAATGGGAGCCAACTGACGTTGGTGGCGTTAACCAAGCATCGAGTGGTAGGTTTGAATGCAACGTCTGTGGTTCTTATTTTGCTCCAATAGGACTTCCGGTCATCGTTGCCGATCATGCCGACGCGAAGAAACATATTATCTCAGGTTGGATACGTGAAAGAAACGCTCGTGGAGACGATCAACCGGAGCTATCGACTTCCGAGCATATCGACCAAATTCTAGGTTCTCGGAAATCGTTGAACGTTCCTGACAAGATGGATCATCTATTATGTATGATCTCAGCCCTTATGGACTTGACCGTGAGAGATCATTTGAAATATGACGAGGATTTTGATTACCCGCTTGCTTACGCAGCAAATCAAGGTGAGTTCGTTCGAATTCACCAACTACTGCAACAGCGAAATCTGCTTGAAGTTATAACTGTTGGCTCCACAGTAGCTTTCAAACTAACGGCTGACGGTTGGGAACGAGCGGAGCAGCTCAAACTTGTATCGCAAGTCCCCGATCAATGCTTTGTGGCAATGAGTTTCGATCCATCCATGCGTCATGTCTACGACGATGCGATCCAACGCGCAATCAAATCAATTGATCTCGATGCGTCGGGATCAAGGAAATTACGACCCTTTCGTATTGATGATGTTGAGCACAACCAGAATATACCCACGTTCATGCTTGACGAAATCCAGAAGAGCCTTTTGCTTGTCGCGGACGTGACCGGGCAGAACCAAGGCGTCTACTTCGAGGCGGGATACGCACTTGGTCATGGAATACCTGTCATTTTTACCTGTGATGAATCAGATAAAGACAATCGCCACTTTGATACAGAGCAATACAACCATATCTTCTGGAAAGACCCTGACGATCTCCGCAAACGGTTAGAGCGACGGATTCGAGAGACCATCGCGATTCAACACTCAACGAGATCAAGATAACGTGGCAGATCAACCCGCACTCAGAGTCAACGACCTCAAGACCTACTTCCGCACCCCGTACGGAACCGCCCGCGCGGTAGACGGCATCTCCTTCGACATCCGCAAGGGGGAGACGTTCGCGCTTGTCGGCGAGTCCGGCTGCGGCAAGTCCGTGACGGCGTTGAGCGTGATGCAACTTGTCCCCCAACCGGCGGGGTATCACGCGGGGGGCGAAATCTGGATCGGCGACACGGACATCACAACGCTCTCCGAAACCCGTAAGCGCGACATTCGCGGTCGCAACGTCTCGATGATCTTCCAAGACCCGATGACCTCGCTGAACCCCGTCCTGACGGTCGGTTTCCAGATTGCCGAGTCCGTCCTGCGCCACGAACAGATGTCGAAGAAAGCGGCATGGGACAAGGCGGGCGAGCTCCTTCATTCGGTGAACATCCCCGACGCGGCGCAGCGGTTGACGGAATACCCCCACCAACTCTCCGGCGGGATGAAGCAGCGCGTCATGATTGCGATGGCGCTCTCCAGCGAGCCGGACGTGCTGATCGCCGACGAACCGACCACCGCGCTCGACGTGACGGTGCAGGCGCAAATCCTCGACCTCATCGCCGAGTTGCAATCGCGGATCGGGATGGCGGTGCTGCTCATCACCCACGACTTGGGGATCGTCCGCGAGCACGCGGACGAAGTGGCGGTGATGTACGCAGGGAAAATCGCCGAACGCGCGACGAAGCAAGACCTGTTTGCCAACCCGTCGCACCCCTACACACGGGCGCTGTTTCGGTCGCTGCCGTCGATGCAGAAACGCGGGACGCAACTCGCCGCGATACGCGGGATCGTTCCGAATGCGACGGAGTTCCCCGACGGCTGCCGTTTCGCCGACCGTTGCGGCTTTGTCATGGATTCATGCCGCGCGTCCGACCCACCCGCCTATCAAATAGGCGAGACGCACACGGCGACCTGTGTGCTGTACGACCCTGAATCCTCCCACCAGCCACCGACGGACGACCTCGAACCGTCCGTCGTCGATCCCGAACGCGCTCCTTCCGAAACGTCCACGCCGATCATCGAAGTGCGCGACTTGCAGACATGGTTTCCGATCCGCAAGGGTATCTTGAAGAAGACGGTCGGGCATGTGCGCGCCGTTGACGGCGTCACGTTGGCGATCCCGCGAGGGAAGACGCTTGCCGTCGTCGGGGAGTCGGGTTGCGGCAAGACAACGCTCGGCAAATCGCTGCTGCGGTTGGTGGAGCCGTCCGGCGGGGAAGTCCTGTTCGACGGGAACAAGATTACGGGCGAATCGAAGGCGCATCTGAACCGCATCCGGCGCAACATCCAACTGATCTTCCAAGACCCCTACTCGTCGCTGAACCCGCGCATGATGGTGCGCGAGATCATCGAGGAGGGGATGCTCGCGCAGAAGGTCGGCGGCGCGACGGCGGACGCACGCACCCAACGCATCGAGGAAATCATGGGGCTGGTGGGGCTCGACCCGTCGATGATGTCGCGCTACCCGCACGAGTTCTCCGGCGGTCAGCGTCAGCGGATTGCGATTGCGCGCGCCCTTGCGGTCGAGCCGCAGTTCATCGTCTGCGACGAGCCGACCAGCGCGTTGGACGTGTCCGTTCAGGCGCAGATTCTGAACCTGTTGAAACGGCTCCAGCGCGAGTTGGGGCTGTCGTACCTGTTCATCACGCACGACCTGTCGGTGGTGGAGTATCTCGCCGATGAGGTCGCGGTGATGTATTTGGGGCGGATTGTCGAACGCGGCACGACGGAAGAGGTGTTCCGCTCGCCGAAGCACCCGTATACGAAGGCGCTGCTCTCAGCCGTGCCGAAGGTGGACGACATCGGCATCGCCAAGATTCGGTTGGAGGGGGATGTGCCGTCACCCGTCAACCCGCCGTCGGGATGTCACTTCCACCCGCGCTGCCCGGAGGCGTTCGCTCCCTGCTCCGGCGAGTATCCCGGCGCGGCGACGTTCTCGGAAACGCACTCCTGTCGGTGTTATCTGCACATCGAGCCGCCATCCGGCAACTAAACGCAATCACGACAACAAGATTGACCGGACGGCGGGGGCGAACATGCGATGGCGCGAACGCTTTTTCGGGTTGATCGCTTGCCTGGCGGCGCTTGGGGATCACTCAGTCTGCGAGGCGGACATGTTGCGCGCGCGGATCGGGGCGCGGTGCCTCTTTCTGAACGATGACGGGCGGGTTGAATCGATTCAGTTGGATTTCGATGCAGCCGATGGTCTCGACGTACTCCGACTGTTTTACGGCAGGGTCGGGACACATCTAACGTTCGATGTTCGTCATCTGCGCGGATCGATGTTGGTTCGCCGGTCGAGATTGACCTGTCACGACTCACGCTGCTTCACACCCGCCCCATCGACCGACGCTTGCCTCCTCTCCCGCTATTCGACATGCTGTGGGCAGCGACACAATATGACGGCGCGGCGAACCGCTACGGCGTCGTGACGACAGACAATCTGCCGAGAACGGGGTTGTTCGAGAGCCCCGAAGACGCCGACAATGGGGAACACGACTGGTGAGCGACGTGCTCACCCCCTTCTCCCCGCGACTTCGGCGTTGAAAGCCCACGAAGGCGAAGCGGTTTGTTACTCGGATAGGAGACACGGTTGAAGTATCGGCGATTTGGTAAAACGGAGATGATGCTGTCCCAGATCACGCTGGGCTGTATGCAGTTTACGGGAGAAACGCCCGAAGAGGTGGCGATTCAAACGGTGGAGCGCGCCGTCGAACTGGGCATCAACCATCTCGAAACGGCGCGCGGCTACGGCAATTCGGAGGAGCGCGTCGGCAAGGCGTTGAAGCGTATCTTCAAGAAGATTCCGCGCGAACAACTCTACATCACGACGAAGATCGGTCCCGACTCCGATCTGGACAAGTTCAAGCGCAATTGGGATACCTGCATGTCGCTGTTGGGGTTGGACTACCTCGACAACCTCGACTTCCATGGACCCGGCAGCCCCGAACAGATTCGCGCCGCCTTGTCGGATCGCGGCTGTCTCGGATTCGTGCGTAAGTTGCAGTCTGAAGGCACGCTGCGTCACTTCGGATTCTCGACGCACGGCTACCCTAAAGGCGTCATGGACTTGGTGAACACGCAGGAGTTCGACTCGATCAACCTGCACTACTACTATTTCTATCAGGGGTTGCGGAAGGTGGTTGATCGGGCGGCGGAGCTCGATATGGGCGTGTTCATCATCAGCCCAAGCAATCAGGGCGGGCGGCTGCACAAACCGACTCTGGAGTTGGAAGCGGCGTGCAAACCGCTCCACCCGGTCACGTTCAACCAGATGTGGCTGTTGAATCAGCCGGAGGTGGGCACGTTGTCGTCTGGACCCGCGAACCCGGCGCAGATTGACCGCAACCTCCTCGTCGCCGACTACGACGGCACGGGTCCCCAACGCGAGGCGTTCGACCGGGTCATGGCGAACGTCGAGCGCACATACCGCGCCGAACTCGGCGACACGCTCTGCACCGTCTGCAACGAGTGTCTGCCTTGTCCTGAGAATATCAACATCCCCGGACTGCTGAACTGGCGGAACGTTGCGGTCGGTTTCAACATGATCGACTACGCGCAGGGTCGGTACAAGCGGGTCGGCGGCGGTGGCGCGTGGGTTCCTGGTGTGAAGGGCGACCAATGCACCAAATGCGGCGACTGCCTGCCGCGCTGCCCCGAAGAGCTCCACATCCCCGAACTGCTATGGGACGCCCATCAGCGGTTGGAGACGGGCGAGATCACCCCTCCGCGCTGGCAACACGAGGGCGATCTGCTCGACACCGACTTGAAGCAGACGTAAGACGACCGACGCGGCGCGTATTGAGGTAAACTTGTCGTGAGGCGGTCATTTCCGCCCGAACATGGAGGCGTCTCCGACATGGCGACGACGAAAGTACAGGCGATCCTTAAGCAGGTGGAGGAACTGTCGCCGGAAGAGCAGAAAGAACTTGGCGAGCAGATTGATCGTTTACTAAGTGGAGAACCGCCAGTGACCGCGCTGGAACGACGGTTGATTGAGACAGGAGATGTCGAACGACCGGGCAACCCAAAGGCGCGCGCGGAATGGCACCGCGCGAATCCACCGTTGAAATGGGAGGACAAGCCCGTTTCGGAGACGATCATTGAAGAGCGGCGATAGATGGCGGTCTACTTTTTGGATAGTAGCGCGCTGGTCAAGGGGTTCGTGACGGAAACGGGATCGGATTACGTCGCTGAAGTCCTTCGGTCGGATGCGTCGATCTACATGCGTCGATCACGGCGGTAGAGGTTGTCGCCGCGTTGACCCGCCGTTTACACACGGTTCGCGGAGAATCGACCGCCGCTCAGGATGCCGTTCGTCGTTTTCGGTCCGGCTTTGAGAACGCGCTCTATACGACCATTGTCGTCAATTCACAGAGGATCAACGACGCGATGTGTTTGGCGGAAGCGCACGGCTTGCGCGGGTATGACGCGGTTCAATTAGCCGCCGCGTTGGTCTTACGACAACCGAACGAGGCGGATGGAGGCGAAGGACAGTTGTTGTTCGTGTCGGCGGATGACGGGTTGAACGAAGTGGC
>JAQBWJ010000110.1 GCA_027625215.1 Candidatus Poribacteria bacterium | reverse complement strand
TTCGACGTGCCGATCAAAGGGTGGGCGTTCAGCACGCTCCTGAACGTGCTGCCGTTCGACCGCCACGAGAACTTTTTGACGAGTCTCGGACTCGCGCGACGCGCCGTTGAGATGGGGCGGTCGCTGCTGATCTTCCCGGAAGGAACGCGCTCGCGGTCGGGACAGATGCAGCCGTTCAAGCCGGGGCTGGGGTTGCTCGCGCTGGAGATGGGCATCCCGATTGTCCCCGCGTACATCGACGGCGCGTTCGACGCGCTCCCCGTCGGGCGCACAGTGCCGAAGCCGTCGCCGATTCGGGTGCGCTTCGGCGAGCCGATCTCGGTGGATGAGTACCGCCGACGCCGCGACAACGAACCTCACTACCCGCTCTACCTTGAAATCACGCAGCGAGTGCAGGAGCAGGTCGAAGCCCTGCGCGCGCCGCGCCGTCAAGCGTGATGACAGCCTCCGACCGACCCCGCATCGCCGCGTTCTTCGACATGGACGGCACCGTGCTCCACACAAACATCGTCCTGTACTACGTCGAACTGATGACGTACGGCATGTCGAAAACCGCGCGGGCGTTCTGGATCGCCGGATTTTTGTTGTGGATCCCCGTCTTTGTCATCGTGGACAAATTCAGCCGCGCCGCGTTCAATCGCCTGTTCTACCGACTCTACAAAGGCGCGGACGCCGAGACGATCCGCGCGCACGCTTGGAAGACGTTTGAGGAGTTCACCCTGCAACGGCTGTTCGCGGACGCGCATCAGGCGGTGAAAGAGCATCAGAAGGCGGGGCATACGACGGTGTTCGTCACCGGGACGACGACGTTCATCGCGGAGCCGTTGGCGGAATATCTCGGTGTCGATCACGTGTTCGCCGTCGAGTTGGAAGAGAAGGACGGCATTTTCACCGGAGCGCTCCTCACCGATCCGATGAGCGACGAACTCAAGGCGGAAACGGTGCGCGAATTTGCGGCGGAGCACAACATTGATCTCGCCGAAAGTTTCGCGTACGGCGACAGCATCGCCGACGCGCCGATGTTGCAGATGGTCGGCAACCCCGTCGCGGTGAACCCGTCGAACCGCCTGCGGTTGCTGGCGATGCGTCATCAATGGCAGATCGCGCGGTGGACGTAATGGAGATTGATGGCGTCGCTAGCCGTTGAGTGTAACTATAGGGAGACATCGGCGTTTCTTTATATCTGAGGTTCATACACGCACTAAACGCTTCTGATGTCTTTACATCTGCCATCGGTGGTCGCACCTATATCTAAAGTGGAGGCAGCGAGAAACATGTACTTTCCGTTGGACATGATCAAATGTGGTGATGCGTTCTCACTCATCCGCGACGTGGATGACGAATGCGTCGATTTGGTTATTACCTCACCACCTTATTTTCAACAACGCGGATACGGCGGTGGAGCGGCAGAAATCGGATCAGAGCCGACGGTGGGTGAATACATCGAGCGATTGATAGAGCTGTTTCGCGACTGTGTGCGCGTGACGAAGCCGTCCGGCAGTCTCGTCTTCAATCTTGGTGACAAGTACGATAATGGAAGCCTCTTACTTGTGCCATACCGATTTGCGTTGGCGGCGACCGAAACCGATCTTGTAAAGTTGGTTAATGAAATCACGTGGACGAAGCGCAATCCTACGCCACGACAATTTCGACGTCGTTTGGTAAGCAGTACGGAGCCGTTCTTTCACTTTGTAAAAACGGACAATTACTATTATGATCTGGATTCATTCCTGTCCTCAACGGAGCAAACAAAGAAACAAACTCGCACTTCATCGAAGATCGGACAACGCTACTTCGAGCTGATTTCCACATCCGAGCTGTCAGAAGGTCAGAAAGACGCAGCGAGAACCGCTCTGTCTGAAGTCATTCAAGAAGTCATTTCCGAAAAAATCGCAGGTTTCCGTATGAAAATACGTGGAATTCATTCGGAGCCATTTGGGGGACAGGAAGGAGGGAGAAAGATTCAACTGGAGAAGAACGGTTTTACCATTATTCGGCTACATGGCAACCCAATGAAGCGCGACGTGATTGAATCACCTGTCGAAAGCATTAAGGGGTCGAAGCATCCCGCGATTTATCCCGTCTCTGTAGTGACGGAGCTATTGATCCTGTTGACACCTAAAGGTGGTATTGTTCTTGATCCCTTTATGGGGTCGGGATCAACCGCAATCGCGTGCAAGCTCACGGATCGGCATTATATCGGGTTTGAGTTGAATCCGGAGTACTGCGAAGAAGCCGAGCAACGTCTACGCCGCGCGCAAGAACCCTTGATGCTTTTTTAGTGGGTTATGTCTACCATACGTGATATTCTCGACGAGATTGATCGACTTGCGCGAGAGATACCCGATGGTCACGCTCTACCAGCCAAAGTGATCGATGACCTTCAGCTACTCGTGGACAAGGCGGAAAGCCAGAAGGCGGTAATCGCTGTCCTCATTACGTCGTTGCTCAAAAAGATCGAAAGCCCCGGTCAGGACATTCGCTATCACCAAGCAGGAATGGAGAAAGACGGGGTAAAGGTCGGCTATTCTGGTAGGACGATCGATACTCAGATTGTCTCACCTTACTTACAGAGAACATTTCCACGCGTTGCTCCTTCGGAGAGTGGATGGGTAACACGCTCGTTAGAACAACCGCATCCTTATACACTTGATTATCAAGGCAAAATACGAAATCTTGACGTAAGACGAGTGTTTTTGTCGCTGCTCGATGACTTGGAAAACCAGCGCATCGCTGGTCGAGAGTGTTTGCACGCTCTCATTTCTCTACTTTATTCGAAGGCTCGGACCTATCCTACCGAGGCCATTAGAATCACTCCGGTACCAACGCTCACGATCAGTCTCATCGTCGAAGCGTTGGAACGACTTTTTACGATGCGAACGTCGTCGTTTCTTCCTGTAATCGCAGTTCACACAATATACGAATTGTTGGCCCGACATGTTGAGCGTTACGATGGGGCAGAGCTCTTACCGCTCAAAAGTCATACTGCGGCTGATGCCAGAACCAAAAGCGCTGGTGATATTGAGGTAATTCGTCAAGGCAAGCAACTATGGGAATGTGTCGAGGTCAAGCATCGGATCGCAATCACTCAGCAGCATATTGAACGAGCATTCCTAAAAATTGCATCATTGTCTACAGAACGGTACTTAATTGTTACAACTGCGAATCCAGAAATTCATGCGGTGGACGCACAACCTATCAGGGACCGAATCGACGAAATCAGGAGGACACACGGGTGCGAGTTCATCGTGAATGGTGTAATTCCGCTAGTAAAGTACTACTTGCGGTTGTTGCCTGATCTTTCCGAGTTCGTCAATCTCTACTCGACCAACCTTATCAATCACTTCAGCCAGAGTTCACTCGTCCGTCAAGAACACGTCGTACAATGGAATGAGTTGTCGTTGGAAATCATGTCAAATAAGCCAAATCGATAGATCGCACTCACGTCTCTATTCTTGTCCCAATGTTGAAAGACTCAACCATTGCGTGCGGTGCAGTACGTCAAGAGCGTGCCGCGATACCTCGCCGTGAAAGCGTTGTCGGGACGATTTCGCGGCGCGCCGACGAGCCCGCTGTCGATGCTGCGGTACGCCGACCTGCCGGAACCGCGTTTACCGTCCGACGAGTGGGTCGTCATCAAAACGCATCTGAGCGGCATCTGCGGGTCGGACTTGGCGACGATCGCCGCAAAGGGGAGCGCCTACTTTTCGCCGTTCGTCTCGACGCCGTTCGTGTTCGGGCATGAGGTCGTCGGGGAGATCGCGGAGGTCGGGGACGCTGTTTCGTCCGTTAAAGTTGGCGACCGGGTCGTGTTGGAGCCCGCGCTGCACTGTCGAGTTCGGGGGATTTCGCCCGTCTGCCCGGCGTGCGAGCAGGGGACTTACGCCGCGTGCGTCAACGTGACGCGCGGGATGCTCTCGCCGGGGATTCAGACCGGGTTCTGCCGCGACACGGGTGGCGGTTGGAGCGCGCGCTTCCTCGCCCACGAACAACAGGTGTATCCCATCGACGCCGACCTCTCGGACGAAGCCGCCGTGTTGGTCGAGCCGTTGGCGTGTTCCGTTCACGCGGCGTTGGCGGGGAATCTTCAACCCGAACAGACCGTGTTGGTGTTGGGTTGCGGCACGATCGGCTTGCTGACGATTGCGGCAATCCGCCAACTCGGATTCACGAACCGCATCCTCGCGTCGGCGCGCTACCCGCATCAGAAGCGTCTGGCGGAAGCGTTCGGGGCGGATGAGATCGTCCCGACGGGAGAGGCGCTCTATTCGGCGATCCCGGAACTGACGGGCGCGGAAGTGTACCAACCTGAAATCGGGAAGCCCGTGTTGATCGGTGGCGTCGGTGTCACGTTCGATTGCGTCGGCGCGTCCTCGACGTTGGACGACGCGATCCGGCTGACGGCGAGCGGCGGGAAGGTCGTCCTCGTCGGGATGCCGGGCATTCCGTCGGGCGTCGATTGGACGAACATCTGGCACAAGGAGCTCTCGGTCGTCGGGGCGTACGCCTACGGGATCGAGACGGTGGACGGAGAACGCGTCCGCACGTTCGACCTCGCGCTGCGGATGGCGTGCGACGCGGAGGACACGCTTGTCCCGCTGGTAGATGCCCGTTATCCTCTCCCGCGAGGCGATTCGGAACGCGACGAACGCGGGCACACGCGGGTCGGTGAAGACGGGGTTTAGATTTGAGTAGTGAGAAAAAGAGAAGTGAGGAGTGAGCGTTCAATGAGCGGATATACGTTGTCTCAAGCGCAGATCGATTCGTTCAAAGAGAACGGTTATTTGACATTGCGCGGCGTGATCGACATGCCGTTTATCGAAGCGATGCGGAAGCAGATATGGGCGCATGTCGGCTCAGACCCGGACGATCCTTCCACGTGGAACACCGACAAGGGCGCGTTGAACGGCTTTCGGTGGGAACCGCGCGAGGAAGGGTTCGGCGAACACCCCGCGATGAAGTCGATCATGGCGCAACTTGGCGGGGGGGAGTTTCGTGGAGGCGGCGGCGCGCCGATCATCAAGTGGAAGGACGAGGGCGACTGGTCGATGCCGAACGGCGGACATATCGACGCTTACGGTGGACAGTGGTACCCGTTCATGATCGGCGCGACGACTTACCTGTACGACGTGGAACCAACGGGCGGCGCGTTCATCTACTGGGGCAAAAGCCACAAATCGACCCACGCCTACTTCCGCGAACACCCGACCGAGATCGACGGCAGTTTCCCAAACCACCGCATCTTCTCGGACGCCTCGCCGGAGGGTCCGAGCGAATTCGTCGGCAAGGCGGGCGATGTGGTCTTGTGGCACGCTTTCCTCGTGCACAACGGCTCTCGCAACGCGACGGACAGCCCGCGCTTCGGCATCTTCGGTCGCTGGAGTCATCAGAAGCAGGGCGAGATCAAGCACGAAATCCCCGAAGACCTTTGGAAGTACTGGGCGATCTGACCTTGGTTCGATCATCCTCTCCCACTTGCCCTCACCCCAGCCCTCTCCCAGTGGGAGAGGGTGTCCAAAGGAGTTGAGGAGTTGATGGAAAGGCGCTCGATAATCTCATGCCGGATCATCCCGACAGATCGCACTTGATTCAGTACGTCGAGAACCCGAACAAGCGTCACCTGATGTTTCACGGGGAAGGCTGGCTGTACGAGAAGTTCCCGCTCGGCACGCGGGTCATCTATCCGCCGGAGCCGATGCCGGGTATCCCAGACGTCCGCGCTGCCGTCGAACACGCCGTTGAGCACCCGCTTGCGGAACCGCTCTCCGCGCAGTTGAAGCCGGGCATGAAGGTCACGATTGTCTTTGACGACATCTCGCTGACGCTGCCCGCGATGGCGAAACCCGACTTCCGGCAGGTGGCGATGGAGGTCGTGCTCGAAAAACTCGGCGCGGCGGGGATCGACGATATCCACCTCATCGGCGCGATTGGGCTGCATCGGCGGATGACGCCCGCTGAACTGCGCTACATGGTCGGCGACAAGGTGTTCAACCGCTTTCACCCGACGGGGCAATTGTACAACCACGACGCGGAAGACCACGACAACCTCGAACTGTTGGGGCGGACGGATCAAGGCGAACACGTCGAACTGAACAAACGCGCCGTCACGTCCGACCTCGTCATCTACATCAACCTGAACCTGACCTCGATGGACGGCGGGCACAAGTCGATGAACACGGGGATCACGTCGTACCGATCCCTCTATCATCACCACAACCCCGACACGCTGCTCGCAACGCGGTCGCTGATGGACCCGTCCAACTCGCACCTGCACGACTCGCTGACGCGCATGGGGCGGATCACGAACGAGCACCTCAACGTCTTCCACATCGAAAGCACGTACAACACGGCGACCTTCCCGACGCTGTTCCCGTTTCTCCAGAAGCCGGAGGACGACTGGTCGGGGGTCGATAGGATCAACTTCGCGGTGAATCGTCACGCGGTTGGGGCGTTGCCGAAGCGGTTGCGGAACAAGATATTTCAGGGGATGCGCGCGCCGTACGGGGTCACGAGCGTCCAAGCGGGCGCGACGGAGCCGGTGCACGCGCTCACGTTGGAGAACGTCTATCGCCAACAGATGGTGCCCGTCAGCGGACAGTGCGACGTGCTGATCGCCGGGACACCCTACTTGGGACCCTACAACGTCAACTCGACGCTGAACCCGCTGCTCGTGCACTGTTTGATGCTTGGCTACATGTTCAACATGTATAAGGGGCAACCGCTCGTGCGGGAGGGCGGTGTGCTGATTCTGGCGCACCCGATGGACGACCCGTTCCGCATGGATCATCACCCGTCCTACAAGTCGTTGTTTGACGAGGTGTTCCCGGAAACGACCGACCCGCACGAAATCTTCCAGAAGTACGAAGAACCGTTTGCGACGAACCCGAAATGGCTCGACGCCTATCGGAACGGGTACGCCTTTCACGGCGTCCACGCGCTCTACATGTGGTATTGGGGCGTCGCCGGGTTGAAGCATCTGGGGAAGGTAATCGTGCTGAAGCCGAATGGCGCGCGCGGCGTCGAGAACGCGC
>JAQBWJ010000109.1 GCA_027625215.1 Candidatus Poribacteria bacterium | reverse complement strand
ACGGTTCTCGGCGATTTGGGGACCGCTCCTGTTCGGGGTGATCCAGACGGCGACGGGTTCGTCGCGCAACGCGATTCTGTCGTTGGTGTCGTTCATCGTCGTCGGTATCATCTTGTTGAGTCGCGTGAACGAGCAGGAAGCGAAACGGCAGCGCGACGACTTTTCAATCATTGGACAATGAGCAGATACCCTCGTGAAATGCGAATGAGGCGAAAGGCGATGGTGTAAATGAGGAGCTCTCCCGATGAAACTGACACTCTCCGATTTCAACGCAGCGGTTGATCCGACGATTCTCCGGCGAGGCATCGAATACTGGCGGAACGGCGCAGTCGATGTGCCGGAGGAACTCGATGAAGACTGTTGGGTCGTTTACGTTCAGGGAACGGAAGCCTATGAGGTGCGCGTCACTCTCAACCACGGCGACGTGACGCGCTACCTCTGCACCTGCCCCTACGATTTGGGTCCCGTCTGCAAGCACGTCGTTGCGGCGCTGTACGCGCTTCAGGAACGTCTGCCGGAGTACGCTCCCGCTGAATCAGAATCGCCTCCGCCGAAGCCTCGCAAACCTACGACAAAACGAAAACGCGAGACCGTCGCCCACCGCATCGACCGCGCCCTCGACGCGCTTTCGCTCGACCAGACGCGAACGCTTCTCCGACGAATCGCCTTGGAGAGTCGTGAAGCGCGCGTGCTTCTCTTAGCCGAAGTCGCGCAAGACGGCGGAATGGCGACGAAAGCGGACTACATCGAGATCGTCCGGGAGTCTGTCCGCGCGGCAAAGGGCAGTTACGGGGTCATCGACTATGGAGGCACTCGACTTGCGGTAAAGGGGGCGGACGCTATTCTTTCGCAGGCAGCCGCGTACCTGAGCGAAGGTCGCCACGAACAAGCCATCCCCATTTACCAAGCGGTGATTGAGCAACTGACGCCCACGCTCATGAACGCCGACGATTCGGAGGGGTATCTCATGGGGACCGTTTCCGACGCATTCAAGGGATTCTCCGAATGCGCGGCGGCGTTGGACGAGCCTTCTCTGCGGGAAGAGCTCTATCGCTACTGTCTGACGGAATCGCGGAAAGAAGTCTACGCCGATTTCGGTTGGCATCGAACATTTCTGACGCTCTGCGGAACGCTCGTCAACACCGACGAGGAAGAAGCCGAGCTCTTCGATACGTTGGATGGAACCTCCAAATCAGACCAAAATGGCGGCTTCGTCAGTCAACACAGCGCGGAACGGACGCTTGAGATCAAACTGGAGGTGACTCGTCGCCGACATGGTGAACAAGCCGCCGACGCCCTCATGCGGGAAAATCTCAACCTGCCGTCCGTCCGCGAAGAGGCGATCCAACGCGCGTTTGACAAAGGACGTTTTGGCGAGGTGAAACGGCTCGCCCTCGACGCGCTGAAAGAAACCAAAGACCCGCGCCAACTGTTGTACGCGCGAACGTGGGAAATCTGGCTGCTTCGTGTCGCACAGGAGGAGTCCGATACCGACTCAATCCGTCAATACGCGCGAAAACTGTTTCAAGGGTCCTCAGACTTCTACTACTACGACGCGCTCAAAACGACTTATTCCGCCGCCGAATGGAGTAAACAGGTTGAATACCTCCTGCGGGATTTGAAGAAAAACCATTGGTATCCCGCTCAAACGGTCGCCGAAATCCATATCCGTGAAGAGCAGTGGGAACGACTGTTCGCCCAACTCGCCCAACGCCCTTCGTACGAGTCGATTGAAGCCTACCGGAAACACTTGGAACCGCGATTCCCGGAGAAGATGATCGACCTCTACGCCGACGCGGTGGACGAAATGCTCAAGGACACGAGTGGACGCCCGACCTATCGCAACGCCTGTCAACTCTTGCGGCGAATGCGCGCGCTCGGAGCGGGAGATCGGGTGGGACAAATGATCGAGTGGCTTCGAAAAGCGTACGGCAACCGCCGCGCATTGTTGGAAGAACTGAATGCCGTCTAAACGGTGAGGGAACGAAGTATATGGCGGCATCTGAGGGGTAAAACGACAGCGCGACGCCTTCTACATCATCACCGACGACGAGTTTATATAGGAGCGGTTCAGTGAAAAACGCGCTTGTTCTGCTGGTTCTGGTCACATCCGTTGTCGGGTGCGCGCGGTCAAATTCGGTAATGTACCCAAACTCACCGACGTTTGAGCCGCTGAATCGGAACGCAGACAAAGTGCGCGAGGATGTGCTGAAATGGTATGTGGAGCATCCACATGTACAAGCGGCACTGGTTGTGGAAGTATACCCGACGAATAAAAAGCTCATGTATACAACGAATTGGCGGACATACCACACGGGTGAAATAGAGAATCTACGGAAGTTGCAGGACGAATTCATCCAAGCAAAGTATGTCGAAAAGGCTAATCCGGCTGAGATTGAGAAAATGGAAGAACGATACGAAGAACTGGGCAAACAGCTCAGTGAATCGGAACGTCTCTACCATTTAGAGGTTTACGCACACAATAGAGCAGTAATGGCTCCCATTCGAAAACGCGTCATCGAGTTTCTTCAACAGATCGAAGGCGTGACCGTACGGTATCCTGATAGCATTGACACACCAAACACGCTACTTTCGATCAAAGCCTCGTACTCCACACTCCAACAGATCGCCGATATGCCGGAAATCGTCGTTATGGAGCTCGGCAACAATTATTAAAGGGACTCAGCAAGGTCGATGAAAGCCGTTGAACGCGACATCGAACCGATCCGCCTGCGCTTCGTCGCCGGAACGCTCGATATACGCGGCTTCCCTCAACACGCCCCGAACCCCCTCCCCGACTCCTGCCAGTGGGACGCCCGCACCGAGTGCTACCGCGCCGCCGCCGCCGACTACGCCCCCGTCGTCCGCGCCCTGATCCGCGCGAAAATGCCCTATGAAGACGACGCGCGCGCCTACGACGTGCTGGACGACGGGCTACACGTCCGCCGCGAACCACGTCCGTTCCAGACGGAGGCACTCGACGCGTGGCGGAAGTCCGGTGGGCGCGGACTTGTCGTCCTGCCGACGGGCGCGGGCAAAACGGATGTCGCCCTGCTCGCCATCGACGCGATCCGCCGCGACACGCTCATCGTCGCCCCGACACTTGATCTCGTCGCCCAGTGGTACGACCTCCTCCGCACAGGCTTCCGCCGCGAGGTCGGCGTGTGGGGCGGCGGCGAACATCGCACCGAGCCGATCACCGTGACGACCTACGACTCCGCTTACATCCACATGGAGCATCACGGAGCGAAGTTCGGGCTCGTTGTGTTTGACGAATGCCACCACCTGCCGGGAGACGCCTACTCGCTCGCCGCGCTTTCTTGTCTAGCCCCGTACCGATTGGGACTGACCGCCACCCCCGAACGCGCCGACGGGCGACACGACGACCTCGATCACTTGGTGGGACCCATCGTCTACCGCCGCGACGTGGACGAACTGACGGGCGACTACCTCGCCGACTACACGGTCGAGCGCATTTTGGTTGAACTGACGGAAGACGAGCGGGTCGCCTACGAAAAAGCGCGCGGCATCTACCGCGAGTTCGTCCGATCACAAGGCATCCGCATGAGCGGATCGGACGGGTGGGGACAGTTCGTGCTGCGGTCGTCTATCAGCGCCGAAGGGCGTCTGGCGATGGCGGCGTACCAACAACAGCGACGCCTCGCCTTCGCCGCGCCTTCAAAACTGGAATACGTCGATCACCTGCTCCACCGACACCGCCACGACCGCTCTCTCCTGTTCACCGAACGCAACGATGCCGCCTACGAAATCTCCCGACGCTTCCTCGTCCCCGTCATCACCCATCAAACAAAGGTGACGGAGCGCAGCGAAATACTGGAAGACTTCGGCTCCGGCGTCTACAACGTGCTGGCGACCTCGAAGGTGCTGAACGAGGGGGTAGACCTCCCCGACGCGAACGTCGGCATCGTCATCTCCGGCAGCGGTTCCGTCCGCGAGCACGTCCAACGGCTTGGACGGCTCCTCCGCAAGCGCGAGAACAAGACGGCGATCCTCTACGAACTCGTCGCGACGGACACCTCCGAGATGTTCACCAGCGACCGACGGAGGGAGCACGTTGCTTACGACTGACCTTGTGCGCGTCCGCCGACGCGGAAATCGCCTCGAAGTGCCGCCGCTCAAACCTGCGGAGCGGGAACGACTGCTTGTCGTCGCGGAGGAGTACGTCAACCTTGCCGCCGAACACATCGGGAAGACACAGGGGGAGTTCGACGCCGCCTGCGACGACGTTCCCCACAATCCCACCGACTACAAGTTGGTGAAAGGTCTCCGCAAACTGGTGCAAGACCGCTGCAACGTCAAGACGCGCGACGACATTGATCCGTACGCGCTTCGCAAGGCGGTCTTCTCGCGCGCGACGGAACAGCGCAAGGCGTTGTCGACGACCGACACGTTCGACGCCGACGGGGTGATCGGATTCGTCGCCGCGAAGTGGAACCTCCCCACGAAAATGCTCAATGACGCCCTCTACGCCGATCTCAAGGAGAACCACGTCCTCACCGAGTTCGACCCGATCAGCGGCGAGGCGTTGGTGAACCTGTACGAACTGTCGCAGAAACAGGCGGTCTTATTACGCGCGCTGAAGGTCGTCGTCAACCTCCGCTGCCCCGAACCGAGCGGCTATCGCCTCTTTTTCCGACGCTTGAAGTTCCGGCGACTTCTGTATACCGTGAACCGACAACCGGGCGGCGACTACCGCATCGAGATCGACGGACCTTTCAGCCTGTTCCGCGACGTGACGAAGTATGGGCTGCAACTCGCGCTGTTGCTCCCCGCGTTGGAGGAGAGCGGCGCATGGCAACTCGACGCGGACGTGCGCTGGGAGAAAGACCGCGAGCCGTACCAGTTCCACCTGGAGGGCGACGGAGGCGGGTTGTCGAAAGATGATGTGCGGCTCCCCGACGAGGTGGAGCAGTTGCGCGAGCGGTTCGAGGCGTTGGAATCCGAGTGGGGTGTCGAAATCGGCGATGCGTTGTTCGACCTGCCCGGCATCGGCACTTGCGTTCCCGACTTAACCTTCACCCACGCCGAGACGGGCGAGCGCGTCCATCTTGAAGTGATGGGCTACTGGAGCCGCGACGCCGTGTGGAAGCGCGTCGAGTTGATGGAGGCGGGGTTGCCGCACCGGATCATCTTCGCCGTCAGCGACCGTCTGCGCGTCAGCGAACAAGCGTTGGACGACGATCTGCCGGGACAACTGTACGTCTACAAAGGCGTTATCAACGTGAACAACATCTTGGAACGACTGAACGCGATCATCGAAATCAGATCGGTTCGATGAGCGATCATTCGTGTAGAGATACGTGAGGAACCGTCATGTTGTTTCCAACGCTGCTTTGCACACTTGCCTTGTTCGCGTTCGTCGGTTGCGAACGCGTCGAATCCGACACGCCGGAAGACGGCTTGGTCAAGACGACCGTTCCGTCGTCCTTCAACGGCACGCAGGCGGGGGATCAACGGGAGATTGCGGGCATTCCGCTCTGCTGGTGCCCGCCGGGCAAGTTCGTGATGGGCTGTCCGCCGGACGAACCGGAGCGGCGCCCAGGCGAAGACCAAGTCGAGGTAACGTTGACTAAAGGCTTTTGGATCGCCAAGTTCGAGGCGACGCAGGGGCAGTGGAAACGGGTCATGGGTAAACTGCCGGGCGAACTGACGGCGGAGTTGCCCGATGGGGACGATTACCCGGTAGGCAACGTCAATTTTGCCGAGGTGGAGGCGTTCTGTCGCACGCTCACCGAGCTCTGCCACGCATCCGGCGTCCTCCCGATGGACTGGGAGTTCCGACTGCCGACGGAAGCGCAGTGGGAGTACGCCTGCCGCGCCGGGACGACGACAGCCACCTCGTTTGGCGACACGCTCAGCAGCAAACAGGCAAACTTCAAGGGCGAGCCTTACAACGGAGCGGAGCCGGGACCATCGCTCGGGCGGGCAGCCCCGGTCGGCAGTTACCCGGCAAACCCCTGGGGACTGCACGACATGCACGGCAACACGTATGAGTGGTGCCGGGACTGGTACCACCCGCGATTGCCCGGCGGTGTCGATCCCGACCTTTATTCGGCAAGAGCCGCCTCGCGCGTGCGCCGTGGCGGATGCTGGGCAGACGAAGGTTGGTCCTGCCGATCCGCCTTCCGATTGCGATTCGAGCCGGAGCGGCGTTATGATCACATCGGCTTTCGCGTCGTCGTCGTTCAGCCATAGCCCAAAAGTGAGGATTAGGAAAATGAGTTGGCAGTTCGAGCAAGTGGCGGGGCCGTTCGCCTTCACCGAAGGACCCGCGTGGGACGGCGACGCGCTCCTGTTCACCGACATTCCGAAGAGCCGCATCATGCGGTACGATCCGAAGTCCGGCAAAACGGACGAATACCGCACCGGCACGAACGGCGCGAACGGTCTCATGTTCGACAAGAACGGCGTCCTGTACGCCTGCGAGGGTGACGGCAGGTTGATGGCGCGTTACAACGCGGACGGCTCCCGCGACGTGATCGTGGATCGGTTCGACGGCAAGCGGCTCAACAGCCCCAACGACCTCGCGTTCGACCAAAAGGGTCGCATGTGGTTCACCGACCCGCGCTACGGCAACCGAACGGACGACCTCGAACTCGACCACCGCTCCGTTTACCGCTGCGACCCGCAACCGGACGGCTCGTGGAAAACGACCCGCGTCACCTTCAATACGACTCAGCCGAACGGGCTGCTCGTCACGCCCGACATGAAGACGCTCTACGTCGCCCAAAGCGGCTACGGCGAGGACAAACGCGAACTCCGCGCCTACCCGCTCGATGCGGACGGCAGCGTCTCCGGCGACTACGCGGTGCCGCACAACTTCTTCCCACATCGCGGCATCGACGGCATGTGTCTCGACATTGAGGGCAATATTGTCGCCACGGCGGGGTGGACGCAGAGCGGTCCCGGTCCGATGCTGTACGTCTTTGCGCCGAGTGGTCGTGTGCTCGAAACGCACCCGATCCCCTTCAACCCGACGAACTGCACTTGGGGCGACGCCGATCTGCAAACGCTTTACGTGACGGCGGG
>JAQBWJ010000108.1 GCA_027625215.1 Candidatus Poribacteria bacterium | reverse complement strand
GTTGAGGCACTCGTCATTCGGTGGAAACGGGTCGGCGCGTTCGCGGTCGGGATAGTCGTTCTTCACGCCGCGGTGTCCGTGTTTGTGTTTGACGCGCCGATGCGAACGCCCCCCACCGTCGTTGAGGCGAACGCGCGATTCCGTTCCCGTCAACCTCACAGCCTATCCTACGGACCCGTTGAGCCGATCTTTACCTGGTTGTATCCCTCGTGGGTACTTGAAAACGGCGGTGCAACGAGTCTTGCGCGCTCGCGTATCGTCATTGTCGTGAAGCCGGAAGCGGAGGTTCAACGCGCGATCTATAACCGTCCGACGGACTATCGCGACGACGATTTCTTTCCCCTGACTCGGTACGATTTCATTGGCGGGAAGTTCTATGCCGACCTTGAAACCTCAACGGTTTTCCAACTGATCGAGACGTACCGCCGCGAGCCGCATCCGCTCGCAAGAACGCTCTTGTTCGCGGGTCTATCGCCCCCATTCCCACTGAACGCGCTCCTACACCCGGAAATCCGTGTCTACGAACGCATCGACCCGTTACGCGAAAAGTGATACACTGCGCGCAGCGCACACGACCAACCGCGCTTCAATCGGAGGAGACCGATGAGCCTTTCATCTGAGCGAATAGACGCCTACCAACGCGACGGGTTCCTCGCCCCATTACCTGTCGTGGACTCGGAAACCGCCGCGCGATTCCGCCGTGAGTTCGACGCGCTCGAAGAACGCGGGGCGCGCCACCTGCCGTATCGGTCTGCTCGACCGCCATTTTCAAGAGACGTTTATCTGGGAGATCGCCTCGCATCCGACGATTTTGGGCTACATCGAGTCGTTGATTGGCGAGGATATCCTATTGCTGGCGACGCATTTCTTCTGTAAATATCGGGACGAGACGAAGTTTGTCGCGTGGCATCAGGATGTGACATACTGGGGGCTCGAACCGCCCGAAGCCACCACCGTCTGGTTCGCCGTCGACGACAGCGATGTGGAAAACGGCTGTATGCGCGGGATTCCCAGCTCGCATCGCAATGGGGTGATGCAGCACGGTAAGTCCAACGCGGCGGGCAACCTGTTGAGTATCAATCAGGAGGTCGGGATTTCGGCGGATGAGGAGCGCACGGCGGTTGATCTAGAACTGAAATCGGGGCAGGCGTCGATCCATCACGGGCAGTTGGTGCATGGGAGTCTGCCGAATCGCACGGACCGACGCCGTTGCGGGTTGACGATACGATACGTTGCGCCGAATGTGCGTCAGGCGGATGGCAATTCACTCGGCAAGCGATGGAGTCCCGTCCTCGTTCGCGGTGAAGACCCCTACGGAAACTTCGAGCTCGAACCACGACCGTTTTCATAAGACGATCATCAGCAAGGAGAAAAGAGATGGCTCGCGTCGCCGTTACCGTTGAGTTCAACCGGACTGCGGATGAGATTTGGGGCATCGTCGGGGGGTTTTTGACGATTGACCAGTGGGTGCCCGCCGTGTTGAAACTGACGACAAAGTTGGAGGGGATCGACATTATTCGCCACCTCGATTTGGGTGGAGGCGGGTTCGTAGTCGAGCCTTTGTTGACGTACGACAATGCCGAGCGTGTCTATTCCTACGCGATCACGGACGGCACGATGCCTGTTGAGAACTATGTGGCGCAACTCCGCGTCCTTGAAGCGGACAACGGGAAGTCGTGCGTCGCGCAATGGACGGCGTCGTTCAACCCGACTGCTCCCGAACAAGAGGTCGTCGATCTCGTGGCGAACGGGGTGTTTCGAGGGGCGTTGGAAGGGTTGAAAGCGAAACTCGGCGCGTAATCGCGTGGTAATAGGGAACTCAAATATGGCGATTGCGGAAATGGACGTTGCGGTTGAAGAGATCGAGGTGTTCGCGGACGACCTAGACGTGTCGCGCGCGGCGGCGATCTATCACGAACACGGCTGCCTCGTCGTGCGCGGACTGATGAAGCCGTACATCGACGCGCTCGCCCGCGACATCGGCCAAGCGTGCGACACGTCGATCTCGCTGCTAGACCGCGCGGAGAAGATCGTTGAGGGTTGGCGCACGCCGGACGGAACGCTGTTCCTGCCCGCGCCGGAGGGCTATCACCGCGACAAGCAGATCATGGTCCTCGCGTTCAACTATCAGACGAGTGGCGCGTTCTTCCGCTCCGCGCTGGACGAAAAGGCGTTGGATATCGTGGAAGCGATTGTCGGTCCGGACGTGGAACTGTTCGGGAACGGGCAGTGTTTGGTGAAGGAACCCGTCGGCGGACATCCGAAACACCTCCACCAGGACGCGGCGTACTTCGAGCATCGGTACGAGGGTCCTGTCGCCACGCTGAGTTATGTGGTCGATACGGACTTGGAAAATGGCGCGCTGCACGTCGTCCCCGGCTCACACCAACTTGGACAACTGAGCCACGTCGATACGTTCTCGCATCTTGGGTTGGACTCGGACGAGTGGCCCTGGGAACGCGCCGTGCCCGTGATCGGCAGCGCGGGGGATTCGATCTTTTTCAACTATCGGACAATTCACGGGTCGAAGCAGAACCACTCACGGAAACGGCGTCCGGCGTTTATTCACCGATACCGTCGGATCGACGACTTCGTGACCGTCGGCGCGACGACAACCGCGAATCGCGCTGAGAACAAACGGCGCGCGACGGAGGCGAAATCACACAACCAGCGAGGGCTTGTCGTCAGAGGGTTCCGCAAGTTCGAATAGAGCGATGATTTCTGAATGACGGAGGAATTATGGACGCAACTATCAACGGATGGATTGAATCAGCACGAGCGAAGTTGGGAAACGGCGGCATCAAAGCCGACGATTTGGACGCATTGCAACAGTTATTACGGAGCGGAGAGAAACGCCAGCGTCTGCTCTATCTTCACACAACGTCGTTAAGCCCCCGTTCCGGCGTCATCGCCACAACGTTTCACGAGCCTGTCGAAGGATGGGTCGCCGAGATTGACCCGGAGGCGACGGCGCATCCGTACGGCAACGTCCAAGCGGCGATCCGCGACGGGTGGCGCGTCATCCATTTTCCCGACCAGCGCGCGCCGTTTGAAGACGGCGAGATCGACATTCTTGGGTACGAGTTCATCCTCGAAAAATGGGAGGAAATCGATGATCGATAAACAGCACCTTCTGTCCGATGAGGAAGTCGCGGACTTTGTCTGTAAGGGCTACATCCTTGTCAACGCGGATTTCCCGCAAGGCTTCAACGAGGCGGTCTACGACGAATGCGCCCGCGCCACAGACGGCGAGAACCCCGGCGACGCGATCCTTGACCGCGTGCCGAAACTGCACGAAGTGTTCAAACACGAAAAGGTGTTCGGCGCGCTCGTCAGCTTGTTGGGCGAAGATGTGCAGATGAACAATCATCGACATTGCCACGTCAACCCGCCCGGATCGCGCAGTCAGGGGTGGCATCAGGACGGAACGAACCAGCGACATCATCAGATTCGCACCGTGTTGGCGATGTACTACCCGCAAGACGTGACCACCGAGAACGGGCCCACCGTCGTCGTGCCGGGAACACATTTCCGCAACGCGCCGACTGACCGTATCGCCACCTACACCAACATAAAAGAGCAGGTGCCCGTCGTTGGTCCTGCCGGGACGGTGGCGATCACCCACTACGACATCTGGCATGCGGCGTCGCGCAACAAAAGCGATAAGACGCGGTTCATGTTGAAGTTCCTGTTCAACCGCGCCAGCGAACCGACCGCTCCGAGTTGGAACCACGATCCGGCGCGTCTCGGCGCGGCGCACGGTCGACTCGGACAGCGCGCCATCGCGTGCGGTCAAACGGAACATTACACGGAACGACGATTGCGCCGAGAGATGTGGAACCATCTGATGGGCAACGCATCGGCATAACGTCACGCACGGGAAAGAGAGATCATGCACATCGGATGTTGCGCGTACTCCTATCGGCAGTACCTGTCGAAAGGCGACATGACGCTTGAGGGCTTTTTTGACATTGTGGTCGGTCTCGACCTCGACGGCGTGGAAATGACCGCCTACTACTTCCCCAACACGGAGCGCGACACGCTCTACGACGTGAAGCGGATGGCGTTGCGTCGCGGGTTGGAGATCAGCGGCACCGCTGTCGGCAACAACTTCTGTCGGGCGGACGCGGGCGAACGCGCCAAGCAGGTGCAGATGGTGAAGGACTGGATCGGGCATTCCGTTACGCTGGGAGCGCCGTTGATTCGCGTCTTCGCGGGTGGAACGCCGGACGGTCACACCGAAGACGAGGCGCGCGGTTGGACGATTGCCGCGTTGCAAGAGTGCGCCGAAGTCGCCGCAGAGCATGGCGTCATGTTGGCGCTGGAGAATCACGGGGGGATCACCTCGACTGTCGAGCAGGTGGAGGCGTTGTTGAACGGCGTCGATTCCGAGTGGCTCGCCGTCAACCTCGACACGGGGAACTACCGCACTGATCCGTACGGCTCGATTGAACGCACGACGAAGCGCGCGATCACCTGCCACTTGAAGTCGGAAGTGCCGACGGCGGGCGGCAAAGAGGACGCAGACGTGGACCGCATCGTGGCGATCCTCAAGGGCGCGGGATATCGAGGGTACGCATCCATTGAGTACGAAGCGCAGGAAGACCCGATGACGGGCGTGCCGAAGTTCGTGAAAGAACTGATCCGCGCGATTCGTTGATGCGTCGTGGGGAAAACTAGAGATGAGCGATCCGATTCGACTCGCAGCCGTGCAGTTATTGACGGGCGAAAACGTCGCGGACAACGCGGACAAAGTTGTCGCGTTCATTCACCGATGCGCGGACGACGGCGTTCAACTTGCCGCGTTCCCCGAAGGCTGTCTATTCGGGTACACCTGTCGTCAAGACTATTGGGACGCCGCCTCCGAAGTCGCGTTCAAGGGGGCGGAGGCGCGAATCGCGGCGGCATGTCGGGAGCGGGAGATCGCCGTCGTCGTGGGTTCGGCTCACCGAGACGAAGGGCGATGGTACAACTCCCTCGCCATCTTCGAGAACGACGGCGCGCTGAAGCATCGTTACTCTAAGACGTTTCTCGCGGGTGAAAAGTGGTGCGGCAACCATCAAGGCAAACTGCCCATCGTGACGGTGGCGGGCATGCCGTGCTGTTTTATCATCTGTCATGACGTGCGTTACCCGGAACTTGTGCGTCTTCCGGCGGCGAACGGAGCGAAGGTCTGCGTCTTCTGTTCGTGCGAGTCGGGGTTGACCCACGAATACAAACTGTCCGCCTACCGCGCGATGCCTGTCTCTCGCGCGACGGAGAACTCCATCTTTCTCATCATGTCGAACACGCCCGCCGACCCTGACAACCTTCGACGCGACGGGAACTCTCACGGCAACTCCAAGATCGTCCACCCCGACGGGCGCGTGCTCGCCGAAGCGGGTTATTTCGGCGACACGATCATCGCGCAGACGGTCGATCTTTCCGACGCGAATGGGTCGCAGGCGCGACGCACGTACTCCGAGAACACGGGTATCCGCGACTGGTTCCAGCGAGGGTGCGACGAACTCGTCGAGCGTATTCGATAACGGGATTTGGCGGTTGCCCTCACCCGCCGAGTCCATTAACCTAATGGACGGGAGGACCAACCCCCAAAGGATAAGGAGTGTAACGGTGCAAACACATCAACCAACTCGACTCGACGCCTTGTCGATCGTCTTCGCGCTGATCGCGTGGAGCGTTTCAGCGTTCGCCGTGACCGAGTTCAAGGTCTCGCAGTACGACGGCGGGCATCAAATCTGGTTCGAGGCAGAGGCGTTCGACGAACGAAGTCCAAACGAAAACTACAAACTCGGCGACGCTGAAAACGCGCTCAAACCGACCGACGGCGCGTTCGGCGATATCGTGACCAACGCGGGTGGAAGCGGTTGGCTGCTGTATCGCTTCGACATCAGCATCGCCAAAGGTTCTGCGGGGCCATGGAGGTTCATCGGTCGAGTCATCAACCCGTCGAACGCCTCCGACTGGCTTTGGGTTCTCGGCGACGACGGCGATGAAATCCCCCAAGTCGCTCCCGCATTCATTCGACCCGACCATATCATCTTCGAGAATGACGCCGCGACATGGACGTGGGTATGGGACGGCGACTTCGGCGCGGACGGCGGCACGATCAATGAACTCAAAAATGGCGAAAACGTCATGATGATCTGGACGCGCGGCAGCAACCTCACCGATCAGTACGACGTGTTCACGTGGGCGGATGATCCTCTCTATCGCGCGACCGATGACGACTACATCAACGCGGTCGATAAAGACGCCCTCTATGTCGATCCAACTGGTAAGACGGCGGTCGTGTGGGGATCGCTGAAACGCGAATAAGGACGACGATCAGACAAACAACACCCCAACACCCAGATGTTGTCCGTTCACATCCGGCGAGACGAACGCCTCGTGGCGTGGATGTTTCTGCTTCAATTCGCCCCATAAGCGGGAACGATCAATCGGCTCTGCCCCGTCTGTGGGGCGATTGTGCTTTACGTCGTGCAGAATGATGATTCCACCCTCTCGTACAAGCGGCGCGTAGTTGCGATAGTCGGCGGAGGCGGCTTCATAGAGAGGGCTGCCGTCGATGAACAGGAGATCAAGTGGGTCGTCACCTAATAGTTTGCGGATTCTCGCGACGGTCTCGAAGGCGGCTGAATCTTGTAGGATGCACGTCAGCCGCTGGTCGGGAAACAGGAACTGGTTGAAGCGCGGCGCGTATTCAGGCGTGTAGCCGCCGCCCGCGATGCCTCCGGGCAGATCGATGCTGATAAGATGGGCGTCGGGAGCGGCGACCTGCGCCCACGCAAACAAACTGCCGCCCCACCCCGTCCCGATCTCCAACACGCGGTCCGGTCGGATCGACGCGACGCGCTCCAGCGCGGGCACAAACTCCTTCTCCAACTGCCACAACCCGAACATCAATAACGCGGCGTGAAATACCTTTCGACAGTCGACGGACTCCTTGTCATCCTCTGCGACGATCATCCCGTGCTCGCGCACGATGCGAAATGCGTCGAGTACGACGGACGGCGGAATCTTCGGGACAACCCGACTGACGGTTGAGCGGATCAG
>JAQBWJ010000107.1 GCA_027625215.1 Candidatus Poribacteria bacterium | reverse complement strand
TCATGGATTGTGTTGAGCGAAGACAGTTCCCTACAGATTCGATCTCTTACGACGGCGGGATCGACAATTTACGCCGGAGGGTGGGGAAGCGACGGCGGCATTGGTCGTCAACCTGAACACATCGGCAGAGTATACCGTTCGCGCGATAAAGGCGTGACATGGACGCTGATTAACAACGGTTTGGGGTCGCTTGATCACAGATTTGGTGAAGCGGATGCCATAGTGACGGTTGGGTCCACGGTCTTCGTAGGTTTTGAAAGCGCTGGCGTATACCGATCTTCTGACGAAGGTGAATCTTGGGAATCTGTCAATAACGGTTCGACGCCGCTCGTTATTAGGTCAATGACCGTTGACGGGACAAATATCTACGTCGGGACACGCTTTGGTGGCGTGTTTCGTGCGACGGATGGTGGAGATTCGTGGACTTCGGTCAGCATACCGAACGTGAACTCGGAAGTCGCGTCGTTACTTGTACTGGGCGGTGTACTGTATGCCGGATGTCGTCACGATGGCAACTTACAGAGCCTTCATACAGCGCCCACATGGGGTGCGTATCGATCTCGGGATGGCGGTGCCACATGGGAGCATGTATATCCAACATACCAAGTCTTTGCGTTTGCGGCTCGAAGCACGTCAATATTCGCGATGTCAGATCAAGGGATGATTCACTCAAAGGACGGGGGCGATTCGTGGATAATCGCTAACGATGGGTTGCCGACACAGTACTACAATATCCATCGATTAGGCGTGTTTGGCACTAGGATATTCGGGGTTGGGTCGCGATGGAGCGAGACCAGCGGAATACCACATCCTATTGTTTTCCGTACTCTCCCGACATCGATATCCGTCCTATCACCGCAGTCTCATGAGCGGCTGCCCGCCGGAACATCCACATTTTCGATGAATGTAGACATTGTCGACCACGACTACGGCTGGGCGTGGAGAATGGGGTCGCAGTTCCCACCGTCGGGATCGGTCGAAGGCAATCTGGTTGAATCCGGTACGACGGCGACGATCACAGGTTTAGAAGGCGATCAAGCCTATACAGTTCATGTCGCGCTCACGGACGCGAATGGAAGTTTGCTCAGTCCATCCGTTTCAAATAGCGGGACGTTCTCCGTTGCCCAACGGTCGATCCATGTAACCTCTCCAACGGCAAATCAGGTGTTTCCGGCGGGCACGACCTCCGCCCCGCTGTACATCGTCAACGACCCACTCGGCGAGCGCTGGGCATGGCGACTCGACTCCCCCTTCCCCGAAAGCGGCGCAGCGGGCGGAAACGTCGTGGTCGGCGGGACGAGCGCGTTGATCGGCGGGCTGCAATCGGGACAGTCATACACGGTCTATGTCGCGCCGGTGGACGACGCGGGCAACGTGCGGTCGCCCTCCATCACGGACTCGGCAACGTTCGTCGTCTCGTCGCGCACCGAATCGACCTATCAGGTCGCCGCCGACTTCCCCATCGGATTGAGCGTCTTCTCCCTGCCGCTGGACGCCGCCGCCGTCGAGTGGGGGTCGGAGAGACGCGAGTTCGGGCTGGACACCATGCGCGCCTCCGACCTGATCGGCATGGGCGCGACCATCGTCGTCTCGCTGCACGGCGACGAGTTCACGACGACCATCGGACGCGACGGCGAACTGTTGTTCGGCGCGGACTACCCCATCCTCCCGACGCGCGGCTACATCATCAACCTGACCGAACCGCGCGACTTCACCCTCGAAGGCATCCCGTTCGGGACGCCTCTAGCCTCGCCGAGCGCCGACCCATCGGAGGCGTGGGCGTTCGTCGTCGCGGGACGGATCGCCGACGCGCCGCTCGCCGCCTTCCGTCTGCCGGAGGGATCGCGCGTCGCGTTGACCCACGCCGAGAGCGGAAGACGGGTTGAATCGCCGTTGCACGAGTCGGGGCGATTCCTTCTGTCGCTCATCGACCCAACGCAGCAGCAACGCATCGCCATCGGCGATACGCTACGGATATCCGTCGTCGCGCCGAACGGCACGCCCATCGGTCGTGAACGCGCGGTGCGGGCGACGGCGCGGGAGCTCTCGGAGGCGTTCGCGTTGGTTGACCTGTCGCTGAAACCGAACGCCGCGCGGCTCCTGCCGAACTACCCCAACCCCTTCAACCCCGAAACATGGGTCCCCTTCGAGTTGGCGGACGCCTCGTCGGTGCGGCTCAACATCTACGACACGGCGGGGCATCTCGTGCGAACACTCGACTTGGGGCAACAAGAGGCGGGGTACTACGTCACACGAGAGGACGCCGCGCGTTGGGACGGTCGCAACGCGGTCGGCGAATCGGTCGGCAGCGGGGTCTACTTCGCGGAGTTGGTCGCGGGATCGCAGCGGTCGGTGCGGCGGCTTGTCGTTCGGAAGTGATGATGTGTCTGGTGGGGCGAGTGATTCACACGCGCCTTCGTCGCCCGAAGTTCCGCTTTTTCGGTCAACACCAGTTCCGTTTGTCCACGACGTTCAATAGCGGCTCGCCCGACGCGAACCGACGCAGGTTCTCCGTCACGACGGCGACGCGCCGTTCGGACGTGTGCGGGGCGGCTCCCGCCGTGTGGGGCGTGATGAGGACGTTCTCCATCCCCCATAACGGGTGGTCTGGGGGAAGCGGCTCCGTCTCGAACACGTCCAACCCCGCTCCAGCGATCACGCCCTGTTGAAGCGCGTCTGTCAGCGCAGACAAGTCCACCACGACCCCGCGCGAGATGTTGATGAGATAAGCGGACGGCTTCATCCGCCGAAGTTGCGCCGCGCCGATCAACGCGGTCGTATCCGGCGTATGCGGGACGGCACTGACGACGAAATCGGACTGCTCCAACAAGTCGTTCATGCGGTCGGAACCCCACAGTTCGGCGACGTGATCCGGCTTGTCGCGCGGCGAAATGTCCGTCGCCACGACGCGCATCTCGTGAGCGGCGGCGCGCGCCGCCAACGCCCGACCGATTCCCCCAAACCCCATAATGCCCATCATACAGTCGGCGAGGTGGATCACGGGATAGCCCGTCTTCCACGTTCGTTCCAACTGACGGCGTTGGTAGACGTGCAATCCGCGCGCGAACGTCAGGACGTAGCCCATCACATGGTCGGCGATGTGGTCGCTGTAAACGCCGCGCATGTTCGTCAGGGTGAGGTTGTGGGCGATCAGGTCGGGGAACATGTAGCGTTCGAGTCCCGCCATCGGCGTTTGCACCCATTTCAGGCGGGACGCCTTCGCCAACAACTCGGCGTCAAGGTGCCCGTACATGCCGTCCGCGTCGGCGATTTCAACGGCGGCGTCCTCTCGGCTTTTCGCGTTGACGAACTCGAGCGCGTCCGACGCGGCGCGGAATGTGGCGAGCGTGGCGGCGTCAATGGCGGGGTGAATCAGGATTTTCATGCGCTTGGCAGCGACCTCCCAAAAATCGTTTCTCGCGCGACTACTCTAAGCGAATGGGGCGAGTCGCATCAATCGGTACGTGCGCGTCTCATTAAGCAACCCGATTGACTAGCCCCCATTCCGGCGATAGCGTTTAGGTGCGATCATCACCCCCGTATTTCACGAGGACACCACCACCGTGAACAAGCATCGATTGCACACGCCGGGACCCACGCCGATTCCGCCCGAAGTCGCCGCAGCGATGGCGCAGCCGCTGGACTACCACCGCACCGACCTGTTCCGCGCGATTGTCCGCGAGGTCGAGGAGAACGCGCGCTACGTGATCGGCACGACCGCCGATGTCGCCATACTCGCCTCGACGGGGACGGGCGCGCTGGAGTGCGCCGTCGTCAACCTGTTCTCGCAGGGCGACAAGGTGGTCGCGGTGCAGAGCGGTAAGTTCGGCGAGCGGTGGGTCGAGATCGCGCGGGCGTACGGGCTGGAGGTCGTCGTGATCGACCTTGAGTGGGGTCAGAGCGTCGATCCGGTGGTGGTCAAGCGGACGTTGAACGAGCACCCGGACGCGAAGGCGGTGTTGTCCACGCTCTGCGAGACGTCGACGGGCGCGCTGCACGACATCCGCGCGTTGGGGCGAATCGTCCGCGCGAAGGATCGGCTGTTGGTCACGGACGCGGTCAGCGCTCTAGGCGCGGACGAACTGCGGATGGACGAGTGGCTCGTCGACGCGGTCGTCTCCTGCTCTCAGAAGGGGTTGATGACGCCGCCGGGCATCGGGCTGTGCGCGCTGGGTGAGCGAGCGTTGGAGGCGTCCAAGTCCTCGACGCTGCCGAAGTACTACTTCGATTTCGAGAAATACCGCGCGAACCTCGAAAAAGAGACGACGCCGTTCACGCCCGCCATCTCGTTGTGGTACGGGCTGCACGCGGCGTTGAAGATGATGCGCGACGAAGGGATCGACAACGTGTTTGCGCGTCACGCGCGGATGGGCGAAGCGTCGCGCTCGGCGGCGAAGGCGTTGGGGTTGTTGCTGTTTCCGCAGCATCCGGCGAACACGCTCACGTCGATCCGGCTGCCGGAGGGGGTCGATGGACGCGCCCTGTTGAAACGGATACGCGGCGAGTACGGGTTCGTCTTCGCGGGCGGACAAGACCACCTCGCCGGAAAGATCGTCCGCATCGCGCATTTGGGATGGATGGACGACTTCGACATGATCGCTTCCATCGCGGCGTTGGAGCGGGGCTTGAACGACATCGGGTTCCACGCGCCTCTTGGGGCGGGAGTGGCGGCGGCGCAATCCTCGTTAGCGTCGCCGTCGTGAATGAGCGTTGCGTTAAAGGTCTCGACCCTATGGATCAACGCAGTTTCACAACCGTAGAGGCTCGTCTTTGAAACCGTCCTATACGCTCCGGCAGATGACGCTATACGCGCTCAAACTCGGCGCGATCGGGTTCGGGGGTCCTGTCGCGTTGGTTGGCTACATGCACCGCGACCTTGTCGAAGACCGACGCTGGCTGACCGAAGCGGACTACAAGGAAGGTCTGACGCTCGCCCAACTTGCGCCGGGACCGTTGGCAGCCCAGTTGGCGATTTATCTCGGGTATTGCCACTACGGCGTGTTGGGCGCGACGCTGGTCGGGATCGCGTTCGCGTTGCCCTCGTTTTTGATGGTGCTCGCCATTGGGTGGACGTACATGTTCTACGGCGGGCTGCCGTGGATGCAGGCGATCTTCTACTCTGTCGGCGCGGCAATCATCGGGATCATCGCCCGCAGCGCGCAACGGCTGACGATACGCACGGTCGGCAAAGACGCGTTGTTATGGGTCATCTACCTCACCCTCGCAGCGACGACGTTTCTCACGGAGAATGAAAGCATCCCGCTGATCCTACTCGGCGGACTGACGGCGTGGTTGGTCGTCGCTCCTCCGTCCGGCTTGAAGCGGACGCGCCGTATCGCGCTTCCGGTTGCGGTCGTCGCAATGGTCGTCGCCGGGATCATCGTCTTCGCGGCTCATCGGTCGGAATCGTCGGAGATCGTCGCGTCGGGCGCGACAGGCGCGTCGTTCGGCGTTCTCTGGGACATCTTTTGGTATTTCTCGAAGGCGGGCGCATTCGTCTTCGGGAGCGGGCTGGCGATTGTGCCGTTCCTATTCGGGGGCGTCATCAAGCAGTTTCAGTGGCTCACGGAACAACAGTTCCTCGACGCCGTCGCGGTCGCGATGATCACGCCGGGACCCGTCGTCATAACGACGGGGTTCATCGGTTATCTCGTCGCCGGGTTCGTCGGAGCATGTGTCGCGGCGGTCGCGACTTTCTTCCCGTGCTATCTGTTCACGATCCTCCCCGCGCCGTTCATGCGAAAACACGGCAGTCATCCGGCGATTGTCGCCGCCGTCGCCGGAGTGACCGCCGCAGCGACCGGGGCGATTGCCGGGGCGGTGATCGTGTTGGGCAAGCGTTCCATCGTGGACGCGCCGACCGCAATGATCGCGCTGACCACCTATGCTATCCTTTGGAAGACGAAGCGAGTTCCCGAGCCCGTCATTATCGTCGCTGCCGGATTGCTGGGCCCAGTGATCAAGTCTCTCGCCGTCGGTTGAACCGATGGTCGACTTCCATATTCCCTTGCCGTTCATACAGACGACGTTGGAGGATTTGCGTGAAACAGACACAGACGTTTCTTCATCCTGTTCGCTTCTGGTTTTCAGCGCTCTTGCTGACGACCTTCCCCCACACATCATCCCGCCTCCGCAATCTTCCCACGTCGATTGGACGCCGACGAAAACCTGTTGACGGACGTGGAGGCGGCGCGTGGCGCGGATGCGCTTGACTTCAAGGGGCGGGCGTATTAGGCTCTATGGGTATTTGTGCGTTCAATTTGCAAGAAACGGCTCCCTTCCCTGGAGACGCTCGTCTACATGGTACGCTCCGTCACGCCTGTCGGTCCGGCGGTTTGGGCGCGTAAAAATGCCGGGATGATCGTCGGTGGCGCGGTATTGAGCATTTTGATGATGCTCTTTATCCCGCTTCCACCGCTAGTGCTGGACATGCTCATCGCGGTGAACCTGACGCTCGCCGTCTTCGTGCTGATGGTGTCGCTGTTCATCCGCAGACCGCTCGACTTCTCGGCGTTTCCGACCCTTTTGTTGATTCTGACGATCTACAGGCTGGCGCTGAACGTCGTCTCAACGCGATTGATCCTGTCGCGCGGTGATTTGATCAATGCGAACGGTACCGCCATCAACGGTCTGGAGCGCGTTGCGGGGCTCGTCATCAACGCCATCGGTCAGTTCGTGATGGGCGGCAACCCGGTCGTCGGGATCGTCATCTTCGTCATTCTCGTCATCATCCAATTCGTCGTGATCACGCGAGGCGCGTCGCGTATCGCTGAAGTGTCCGCCCGATTCACGTTGGACGCGATGCCCGGCAAACAGATGGCGATTGACGCCGACCTGAACTCAGGACTGATCGACGAAGAAACGGCGCGACGGCAACGACGCATGATCTCGCAGGAAGCGGACTTCTACGCCGCGATGGACGGCGCAAGCCGATTCGTGCGAGGCGACGCGATTGCCGGGATTTTGATTACCGTCATCAACATCATCGGCGGGTTGATCATCGGGGTCGCGCAGCTGAAATTGTCGTTCGGGCTCGCGTTCAAGTCGTACACGCTGCTGACGGTGGGCGACGGTCTCGTCGCGCAAATCCCCGCGC
>JAQBWJ010000106.1 GCA_027625215.1 Candidatus Poribacteria bacterium | reverse complement strand
CTCGCGCGTCACACGACGTTGCGAGGGTCGTCACGTCCGGCGTTGGGGAGGCGACCGTCCATCACGAGTTCGTCGCGGTACTTGATCATGTTGGCGAGGTAGTGTTCGCGCGTCACCTGCTCGGCATCCTCGTGACCGTCCTTGACGCACTCGCGGCAGTACGCGCCGATGCTGTCGAGTCCCTGCTGGATGTGCCGTTCCGCTGCGTCGAGGTCGTCTTCTTCCAACGCCAACTCCGCGCGGGCGATGGCGTTCATCATGAGGATGTAGCCTTTGTATTGGTAGACATCCCATGCCGTGTCTTCTTCGGCGTAGCGACGCGCCCAATCGCAGACGGTGATGTTCTGGAAGGTGTCGCGCTCGACATCCTCCCACCGCTGGATGCCGGAGAAGAACAGGTAGCGCACGTAGCGGTCGCGGGCTTCGGCGTAGAGCGCGGTCCACTCGTCCCGCTCGATTCTCATGCCGAAGTCGGTGCCGTGTTCTTTGCGGTGTTGTTCGAGGCGGGCTTGGATTTTCTCGAACCACGAATCGAACTCGCCGATCTTCTTGCCGTCCGGTCGCCCGGTGACGTAGAGACGGGAGACGCTGAAGGCGTTCGCTTGGACGAGGACGATTTCGCGCCCGTCCGCGCGCTCAATGACGCGCACCTGATGGTCGCCGTCGAAGCCAAGCGCGTCCATCGTTCGGTCAAGCGCTTCGATCAGCAAGTCGGCTTGTTTCGTGTGTTTGTCGCGTGCCATTCCGCTATTTCTGTTTCCGTCTCGATGCTGAGAAAAAGGGGGAGTATCTCCTACCCGTTACCGTAGCGCATTTTTCGGCGGGTACGCAAGTCCCTCTTAGGGGTGTTCTCGACTCGTGTTGGTATTCCACGAACCCCCATCCCCGCGCTGCGCGCCCTCGCGTTGCGAGTCCCCCGCAAGGGGAAGGGGTTGGCGTCCTCCGCTTAGACGGTTGTGGAAACGCTGATTATCAACACGAGTTGAGAATTCGTTCGACGGAACAAGAAAACAGGTTAGCGCGTCGCCTTCCGCCCGATGAACAACAGCGTATTGCCGTGTTCGTACGGCACAGGCGGGTTGTCCGTCCAACCGTCGCAGACCGAGATGTCTCCGAAGCCCGCAAGCCGCATCATCAACGAGATTTCACCCATCAAGTACCAGTGCATTTGCAACGTGTGGTCTTGCTCGGCGAGGAGTTCGTCGCCGCGCCAGTGACGGGCGCGCAACTGGTGCGTTTGGAGTTGGTCAAGCGGGTCGAAATCGACGAGACGCCAGATGATTTCGAGGTCGGTTCCGTCGGAGGTCTGTCGTCGCGTGCCGGATTCGGGGAAGGGTTGTCCCGTCTCCGGTCGGTCGGCCCACATGTTCCAGACGTTCCGATTCGGTTCGCGGGAGAAGGGGATTTCGTGATCGAACACGAGCGCGCCGCCCGGCTCCAGCAGGTCGTGGCAGCGGCGCAACGTCTGAACGTCCTGCTCGCGGCTGCCGCCGAGTCCGAACCCGCCGCAAATGAAGATCGTGCGGTATTGTCGCGGTAGATCGAGCTCGTGCATCGCGGTTTGGTAGAGGGATGGCGTCAGGTTTCGGCGAGTAGCGAGCGTTCGGTAGCCGTCCAGCATGTCGCCGGAAATGTCCGTCGCGTCCACGTCGACCCCCGTCGCCAGCAGCGGCAGGGAGACGCGCCCCGTCCCGCACGCGACATCGAGGACGGGCTCGCCGTAGTGCGAAATGATCTTTTTGAGGTGGTCGAGTTCGGGCGTTTCGTCGTTGAACTCCATCCACCAACGGGCGATCAGCCCGTAGTGCCACGTCTGAGGTTGATGCATGGTGTGTGATCTCCTAGTTTCCACCAACACCAACCTTTTGGATGCACTTTACTTAAACATACGATGCAAACACGGTGTCCTGCGATCCATCAGGAATCGGAAGCCCGTCGGAGACGAGTTCCTCAAGCACCATCTGCACGACTTCTCGAATGTGCTTCAACGCCTCGTCTTTGGTGTTGCCCCATGTCGCGGCGCCTTGCCGTTCAAGGGCGGGACAGTAAGCGTGCCAACGGTCCTCGTCCGGTTCAACGATGACCTCGAATGAGTAGTGCTTCATCGTACGAATCTCCATGTCGCGCCACAAAGCCCCGTCACGATAAGTCTGCCTATTACGCCCACTTCACCAGACCCATCTCCATCGGCGTCATGAGGTCGGGATGGGTCGGCAGCAGGCGCACCGTCACGCCGAGATGCCCGCTCAACTCGGAGACGAACGCGCCCTCGAAGACGGCGCGCTCCGGCAGCGAGGCGCGTTGATTCAGTTTGAGCGTCGTGTAGGACACGTCCTCCATCGGCGCGGAGATGTCCGTCAGACTCATCCGCCCGACGGCGACCTGCACGATCACGTCCGACGGCTCCAGTCCCGCAAGTCCGAGTTCCACTTTGACGGGAATCTCGTCGCCCGACGTGACGACATCGCCCGCGCCGATCTCCGTACGGAGCACCTTGATCTCGCTCCATGTCGCGCGGACTCGTTTCTTCCACACGCCCAGATTTCGCGCGCCTTCCCATCCGTTCGCCGCCAACCGCGCGCGCCGCTCCGAGACGGGGACGTAGGCGTCGTTCATATAGTCGATCAACATGCGGTGCGTGTTGAACTCCGGCGCGAGCGTGCGGATCGCCGTCTTCATGCGCCGCACCCAATCGCGGGGAACGTTCTCGGCGCTGCGGTCGTAGAACGACGGGACGATCTCGCGTTCCAAAACGGCGTACAGCACGTTCGCGTCCATGCGGTCGAGTTCGCGCTCGTCGCTCGTCTCCGTCTCGTGGTCGCCGACCGCCCAGCCGATACCCTCGATGCCGTCGCGTTCGGCGTCCGCGTACGCTTCGTCCCACCAGCCGTCGAGGATGCTGAGGTTCAACCCGCCGTTGAGGGCGGACTTCATGCCGCTCGTGCCGCTCGCCTCCTGCTGACGACGCGGGTTGTTCAACCACACGTCCACGCCCGACGTGAGCAGCCGACCGATATACATGTCGTAGTTTTCAATGAAGACGATGTGCCGCCGCAAGTTCGGTTGCGACGCGAACCTGACCAGTTTTTGGATGAACTCTTTGCCCGCGTGATCGTCCGGGTGCGCTTTGCCTGCGACAAGCAGTTGAACGGGTCGCTCCGGGTTCGTGAGGAGTCGGGTGAACCGTTCCGCGTCGGTGAGCAGCAGCAGCAGACGTTTGTAGGTGGCGACTCGTCGCGCGAAGCCGATGGTGAGGGCTTCCGTGTTCAGCACCTCGCTCGCCGCTTGAATTTCGCTCGCGCTTGCGTGGCGCGCCGTCAACTGAAGAGCGAGCCGTTGCCGCGTCACACCGATCAGTCGTTCGCGGGAGCGCTCGTGCGCCTTCCACAGTTCCGCCGCCGGTACGCCGTCGATCCGCTCCCACGCCTTTTCGTTCCACGGCTCTTCCCGCCAACGGGGACCGACGTAAGAGTCGTACAAGTCCGCCATCTCGTCCGACACCCACGTCGAGATGTGCGTGCCGTTCGTGACGTGTCCGATGGGCACTTCTTCAGTGGGGATGTCGCCGTAGACGGGCTGCCACATCTGCCGCGCGACAACGCCGTGCAACCGACTGACCCCGTTCGCCACGCTTGAAAAATGCAGCGCGAAGACGGTCGTGCCGAAATCGCCCTGCCCCGAATGAATCTGCCCGTACGCGAGCAGTTCGCTGTGGGTGATGCCGAGTTCCGTCAAGTACGGTTTGAGGTGGTATTCCAACAGCCCGCTTGGGTACGCCTTGTTGCCCGCCGGGACGGGCGTGTGCGTCGTGAAGACGTTGGAGCCCTTCACCGCCTCGACCGCCGCCTCCAACGGCATCCCGCCTTTGACGAAGCGCCGCAGCCGTTCGACCGTCAGGAACGCGGCGTGCCCCTCGTTCATGTGGAACACGTCCGGCTCGATGCCCAACGCCGCCAGCAGTCGCACGCCTCCGATCCCCAAGACGATCTCCTGCGAGAGTCGGTGGTTGTCGTCGCCGCCGTAGAGTCGGTCGGTGATCGCGCGGAGGTGGGGCGGGTTTTCGGGGATGTTTGTGTCGAGCAGGTAGAGGTGGAGGCGTCCGACGTTCACGCGCCAGATTTGGGCGAGGGTGCGTTCTCCGCCGACGAGTACTTCAACATGACGGGACTTGCCGTCGCCCGTTTTGATGAGCTCCATCGGCAGTTGGGTCGCGTCGTTGTAGGGGTAGCCTTCCATCTGCCAGCCGTCGAGCGAGAGGCGTTGCTGGAAGTACCCGCGATGATAGAACAGTCCGATGGCGACGAACGGGATGCCGAGATCGCTGACCGCTTTCAGATGATCGCCCGCCAGCACGCCCAACCCGCCGGAGTAGATGCGAAACCACTCCGCGAGCCCGAACTCGGCGCAGAAGTAGGCGACGAGCGGCTGCGACACCTCGCGCAGATGCGCCCGCGCGAACCATGTCTGGCGGTTGAGGTAGTCGTTGAACGATTGGAGTTCTCGGCGTAGGCGGTAGCGGAAGGCGTCGTCGCGGGAGAGGGCGTCCACTTGGTCTTGCCCAAGCCGTCCGAGCAGGGCGATGGGGTTGTGGTTGACCTCTTCCCACAGGTACGGGTCGATGCTGCGGAACAGTTCGGCGGTGGGGTGGTTCCACGTCCACCAGAGGTTGTTCGCCAGAGTCGTCAGTCCGTCGAGTTCTCCGGGCAGGCGCGGCACGCTACGGAGTGAACGTAGGGGTCTCATCGAGGCTCCCGTCTTATAGGTCTTAAAAGTCCGTCAGTCTTTCCCCTTTGCATCCCCCGTATATAGCGTAGCACGAACGGGGGGTCGTGGCGCGGGAATTGTGCGAGGTGGTATATTTGTTCCAGACAGATGAATTAAGGCAGAATGAGGCTATTGGTTTCCGTGATATTGTGAGGAGCGACGACATGTCCGAAACAAATCGTGCCAAAGACCGCGATCTCCAGGCGTTGCTTGACCGACAATGGCAGGAGCGTCTTGAAATACAGCGCATCTTGGCAAAAGATGGGATTTTCGTTCAGATCGGCGAGCCGCTTGATGAAGAATATATCCGCGAGTTCCACGAATGGAAGCCGATCAAAATTGAGGGTGTCTCATTGTCCGAGACGATCATTAAGGATCGGCGTTGACGGTGCGTCACCTGTTCTTTGACAGCAGCGCGCTCGTCAAACGGTATGCGGACGAAGTCGGTTCCGAAATCGTTAAGTCGTTGCTTGTGCCCGAAACGGGTAATGCGTTCTATATTGCGCGACTCACGATCGTCGAAGTGATTGCGGCGATAACACGTCTTGGCAGAGGTTCTCGCCTTTCTTCCGAAGAAGCGCGACAACAGATACGTCGGTTCCGA
This sequence comes from Candidatus Poribacteria bacterium, assembly GCA_027625215.1. Taxonomy (GTDB): domain Bacteria; phylum Poribacteria; class WGA-4E; genus JAQBWJ01. Next base: position 1,730 of record JAQBWJ010000106.1, on the reverse strand, counting down.
CGAGAATATCCCAAACAGATCAGCATTGCGAATATCAGCGACGAACTGCTCGATTACGCAGCGGCGCTTGCCGAACAGCACGCATTGCGCGGGTACGACGCTGTACAACTCGCTGCGGCAATGTCGATCCATCGTTCGTTAATCGGCTCCGATATGAATGGTCTTGAATTGGTGTCTTCAGATAGCGAGCTCAACACGGCTGGCAGGATAGAGGGACTTGTCGTGATCGACCCGACGGAACCGACATCCGACCGTTAGCGGTTTGATCCCGCGTTCATCACGAATCATCTCGCCCGCCTTAGCGTCACCGTTCGGGGATTCCAAAGCCGATCAGCGATGATTCTCGCCGCCCGTTCCGTTACAATATGGGACGGAGAGAATGTATTTGGAGATGCCGACCCGTGATAACCGAAATCAACGTCTCGAACGACGAACGCGCCTCACAGAAGATGACCGACGCCCACCTCGCCGACGCCCTGCGCGCGCTCCGCGAGGATGGTGTCGTCGTCTTGACCAACGTCGTCAGTCACGCCTCGCTCGACGCGCTGCACGAGAAGATGATGGACGACCTGAAAGAAATCATCGCCCGACGCGACGCCCCGCACAATTTCGTCTGGGGCAACATTCAACAGGAACCGCCGCCGTTCCACCCGTACCTATTCCGCGACGTGCTGCTCAACGAGTTCGTCATCCAGACGAACCACGCGCTGTTGGGGAACGGCGTCACGAACGCCTATTACAGCGGCAACACGAACATGCCCGGCTCGCGGCTGCAACCCGTCCACGTCGATACGGGGCAGTTGTGGGCGGGGTTGAAGGTGGCGCATCCGGCGACGCAGGTCGTCGTGAACGTCTCGACCGTCGAGATGACCCCGGAGAACGGCAGCACCGAACTTTGGCTAGGATCGCACCTCGATACGGCGATGCACATCGGGATGCGGAGTATCACCGTTCCCGAAGAGTGGCTGGAAGCGCGGCGTAAGGTCGTCCCGCCCATGCAGCCGACCGTCGAGAAAGGGTCGATGCTCATCCGCGACATTCGCTTGTGGCATCGCGGCACGCCGAACCGCTCCGACAAGCCGCGCACGATGATCGCCATGATCCACAAACCGAGTTGGTACGCCTACGCCGACTCGCTCGTCTTCCCAACGAGCGCGAAACCGTTCTTCGAGCACCCCGTCTTGAAGACGGAAGCGCGGTTCACGGACGATCCTATCGACCACATCCAGTCCCCCTCCGCCTACGATTACGACGGCTCAGGACCGAATAAGTGACGGGGGCTGTCCGAACGCAACTCGTTGAGTCGCTTAGGGAAACGCTTGGGGAGCCGATCCGGTCGGTGGAGGTCGTGTCGTCGGGGATTGGCGGGACGCGGCGCGTCTCGAAGGCGGTTGGGGCGTCGGGGAAGGCGTACGCCGTCAAGGAGGTGTTCAACCGAGAGCCCGTCACGCTTGGGGGGAAGGACGCGCTCGAAACCGAGTGGGCGGCGCTGACGACGCTCGCCGAGATGAACGCCGCCGCGCCCCGACCCGTCGCCGTTCAGTTTGAGGACGGATTCCTCGTGACGGAGTGGTTCGATGGGGTGACGTTCGACGACGCCTGCCAGTTCGAGCCGGAAGGGGCGTTGACGTTCGTGCCTCCCGCGCTGCACGCGCTTGGGTTCATCGAGCGGGCGTTCGAGTCGCGCATCGCGGAAGTGCAACCCTACGCCTACGCGCAGGACTACGACG
>JAQBWJ010000105.1 GCA_027625215.1 Candidatus Poribacteria bacterium | reverse complement strand
TACTCCCGTGATAGAATCTGCCGACCGTTCCACTCGCCGCCTCGCAAGTACAACAGACCGATCCGCGCCATCGTTTCGTAGTTGATCGTGATGCCCGACGCGAACTCCCGGCTCGACAGACCGTTTACCGTCTTCGCGCGGTAGCCGTTGTCGCGCCACCGCCAGCCGTCCGCCGACGCGCCGATCTTATCCATCACCTCGCGCTTCATCACAGTCGTCAAGTCTTCGCCGAAGGTGATCGTCAGCAGTTCCGCGAGCATGTTCGACGTGTCGTTTGAATAGATGCCCGATGTGCCGGGCTCATACTCGAACGTGGGCGGTCGTCCATCGCTGAACCCCGCCGTCATAGTAGCAAGTTGTCGCACGGTGATCTTTTCGAGCCACCCCTTCTCGGCGGTCGAAGCTTCCTCCGTGCCGATCTGCGGGTAGTAGTGTTGGGCGAGGTCATCCAGTTTGACCAGCCCTCGGTCCACCGCGACTCCCAACGCGGTCGTCCCGAACGATCCTTTCGTGGACGATTTGATATCCGCCCGCCAAGACGGGTCGCCCCACTCCTTCACGATGTACCCGTGCCGAACGATGCAGCCCGCGCCACCGCCGTACTGCTCGGCGTACGCCGCAGCCGCGTCGATCTTCTCTGCCGACAATCCCTGAGTCACGGGGCTCGCGCGTTCCCACGCCTCGCCGGGAGTGACCCACGCTCCCGCCGCGTGCGCGACAACAGCGGGAATCATCCAAAGCGCCAAGATCAACAGGGAAAACAATGGCAGGGTGGGGTTCATCCGTCGTTTCCTCCTCACGAAACGGTATCGCCATCCGATATTCAACGTCGTCAGGAGGGACTATGACATAGGTTCAGGGGCAGGGGCTACGGTGAAACGCGCGAGGCGATTGGACTTTACCCGGCTTCGATCCGGTAGGCTGTATCAGGTCGTTCGTCTTGTGGACGGGCGGCTCATCCTGAGCCTCACTCAGCGGATGCGCCCTCATGATGTTCGGAGAACGAATGTCGGGGGGCGTTTCCGTGTCAACGGTCGTGGCGTTCGCGGGTGGGAACGTCGAGCGAAGGGCGGTCTTGGTGGGCGAGCCGTTCGCGTTCGTCTATCGATAGGGCGATGTCGGCGATCTGCTCTTGGAGTTTCAGGATGTCGCGGCGCAATTCGGTGAGTTCGCTCTTTCCGCTCGTTTCGAGTTCTTCTTTGCCACGCTGCAACATCCCGATTTTCGTTTGCCACATCCCCATCGCCCAACCGATCCCGAAACTCATCGTCATCGTCGTCAGTGTCCACAAACCGGCGAGGAACACGAACTTCGCCCAATTTGGATCCAACATGTCGCGTTCCCCTTAAAGAAATCCGCGGCGTTCGAGATGTATCACTTCGTTCTGGTGTGACGAAGAGCGGGACGCTGATGGTCGTCCAGCATCAGGGTCAAGTCGGCAATCTGCTCGCGCGTCCCCAACGAGTCTTGGCGAATCTCCGCCAACTGTCGGTTGATCGCCTCGAACTGCTCCGCGTTCATCCGACGGACCTCCTTGCGCTTGCCCCATCCGCCGACCTTCACGCCAAGCACGAAGTTGACGACTCCGGTCAGCAGGATTGCAAGGATTACGCCTGTTTCAGGATCCATATCACCCTTTCCAAACATCAAACCCAACACTATTTAGCACAAATGCCGAGAAACGTCAATTTATTGAGGCGTGATATTGGAATCGTTATACCAGATGTTTGCGGGCGTAATCGACCGCGTTGCGGAACACCGCGAGCCCGTCGCCGTCTTCGGGCAGTTTTTCGCGCGTCCATCGCGGATGCTGCGTGCGCTGAACGTACCGCTCCGGGTGAGGCATCATCCCCAATACCGTGCCGGACGGGTTGCAGATGCCCGCGATCGCTTGAAGCGAGCCGTTCGGGTTGGCGGGATAGTCCGGCTCGTCGCCTTCAACGGTCGCGTATCGAAACACGACCTGTCCGTTGGTTTCAAGCGCGGCGAGTTCCTCGTCCGTCGTCAGAAACTTGCCCTCGCCGTGCGCGACGGGCAGCGTCATCACGCCCGACATCCCGTCGGTGAACACGCATTTCGACGGTTCCGAGCGCAGGTTCACCCAACGGCACTCGAACTTGCCGGAGTCGTTGAAGGTCAGCGTCGCCGTCTGTTCGCCGAGCGCGCCCGATCCGGGCAGCAGTCCCGCCCTCACCAACACTTGAAATCCGTTGCAGATGCCGATGACCAGTTTCCCGCTCTCGACGAACCGCGCCATCGGTTCGCGCAGCCGATAGACGAGTTCGTTCGCCAATATCTTACCGGACGCGATGTAATCGCCGTACGCGAACCCGCCCGGCAGCGCGAGAATCTCGTAGTCGTCGAAAGACTCGTCGCCCCGCAGAAACCGTTCGATGTGGACGCGGTGAGGGGTTCCGCCCGCGAGTTGGAAGGCGAAAGCGGTCTCCTCGTCGCAGTTCGTGCCGCTCGTGCGGAGTATCAATACGTTCGGCGCGTGCATGTCGATTCTCCCCCGATCAGGACGGTGTGTGCGAGGATTGAGATCATTGGTTGAGGAACGGAATCGGCGGCAACTGCCAACGCAACGTGCCGAAGACCTCATTGAGACGATGATACCACGTATGCTCCCGCATGACGCGCGCGTACGCCCGTCGTCGCATCGCCACGCGCTCCTCGTGATGCGTGCCGTAGTACCCGATTTTCTCAACGATCTCCTCCGCCGTCGATGCCACCGCCACTTCGGGACGACGGCGTCTGCCGCGTCCGTGACGAAACAGTCGTCCAAGCCTTCGACGGTGGTTGTCAGCAGGAATCCGCCGCTTCCCGTCGTTTCGAAGACCCGTCGGCGACTTCCCACATTCAGATTCAGGATGCACTCGCTGAACGACCGCGACAAGTCCTCGAACGGCAGCGGTTGGTACTCGTCCCAACCGTACCCGAACACGTTGAGCGGCACGCCGCACTGCTTCAGAAAATCGACCACATCGCGCCGCATCGGGGTTGATTCGCCTCCCAGCGTGAAGACGGGCTCCGGTAGCGCGCGAGTCGGGCGGTAGTAGTCCGGGTTGACCGCCCAACGGCTTAGGATCACCTTGTCGAGATAGCCCTCCGCCTCGTACAACGCCATCGCAGCGGGCGAGGTGGTCACGATGTAATCGACAATGGGAAGCCACCGTTTCGTATAGACCGCAAACCCGCCCGGGTCGGAGGTGATCCACGCGATGGTGCGCGTGTCGGTGTGGAGCGTGATGTCGCGCACGACCTCTTCCAATGGGCTGAACGCGGGACCGAGCGGCAGAAAGAACATCACGTCTGGTCGTTCGTCCCGCACATAGTCGATCAGATATTGCGACATGCCCGCGACGCCCGCTTCAATCGTCCCGTCCACCGGGTCGAACTGCATCAACTCGACGCCCGGAATCGCATTGAACGCGGCGAACACGTTATGCAACCCGTAACACCCCTCAGCGGCGTAGGAACCTTCCTCGCTGAGTTTCCCGACGTACAACACCTTCCGCACCTTGATCGCGTCTGCGCGCGACGCGATACGGGGGATCGGTTGGCGGTTGTCGGGCGATACTTCTTCGCGTTGGTAGGATTCAACGGCGCGGTCGGCGTCTTCCAGTTCGCCGCTGCGAAGATAGGGCCACATCCAGTAAAGACGCGCCTCGTTGCCCCCGTCGACGATCAAGTGCCCCTCCGCCGTCGTGCCGTAGTTCGGCACGGAATCGGGCGTGTCGCAAGGTGTCCATCGCGCGTCGTCCGGGATGAGTTCGCCCACATCGCGCCCACGAATCTCCGCGTAGAGCGCGACGCTTCGGTCGTACAGGTCAAACATCGAATATCGGGACAGGTCGGATTCCTCGTACCAACGGTCGCCCGCCTCGATGATCGCGTGATACTCGTCGTCGGTCATCGTTTCGAGCCGCTCGTTCAACGCGCCGAACTCCATGTAGTCGCGGTAATCGACGTAACACTCTTTTGGGATGTATCGCTCGATGTTGGAACACCCGTAGTAGATCGGCACGGCGCGGCTCTCGATGCAGTGGAGCAACCGCTCGCTGAAACAGCCCTGAGTCCAATAGGGGTGGTGCGAGTTCTCGAAGGAGATGCAGTAACGGTACTCGCCCATCTTCTGTCGATTCGTGCGAGGCGGCAGTTTCCCCTTGAAGTTCGCCAACCCCTTGAACGCGGGCTCTCCGTAGGCGTCGAACGGGATCGACGAGCGGGTGTCGAACCATTCCGCCATTGGCTGCCGGATCGAATAGAGTTCGCCTTCGACGTTCGATTTCTTGTTGCCGAGAATCATGCAAATCGCGTTGCGCCGCCCGTCGAGCGGGTACAGTCGGCGGCGTTCCTCCGGCGAAATGCGGGGGATCGGTTCGCGTTCCGTCTCCCAAGCGGAGTGATAGTACTTGCGATACTTGGGCGAAAGTTCGAGCAGCGGGTCGATCAGCGTGAAAACGTGGTCGAAATGGTCCACGACTTCCCGCGTGTACTCTTTCGGTACGACGGTAACGGGTTCCGCTTGAATCAGCACGTCCGGCGCGGAACGCTTCCCAAAAAAACTGTACGCGCCGAGATAAACGTAAAGGTCGGCGTTGGGGACGGGTCCCACACTCCACGTCAAACGGACATCACCGCGTTGAAATGCGTACCCGCCTTGAGGCTTCGTGTTGAGGTAGACGATGTTGATTTCGACCATGGAACGAATATGCGTTTCGTCGTGTGGTGAGTTCTTTGGGTTGAGCCGCCCATTGTAGCGGTAGACCGCCCCTCAAGGCATCAGGGAAGCACGCGCAACCATGTCCTCGACAGCCCCGCTTCAAACAGCAGTGCGACAATCGCCGCGAGAAAGAACCAATGCGCCACGTCTCGGAACGCGGGCGGCTTGCGGACTTCGATTTCACTCCGTTCCAGTCGGTCGATCTCGTTCAGGACGGCTCTGAGCGTCTCCCGGTTCGCCGCGTTGAAGTAACGCCCTCCGGTCGCGTCGGCGATGACCCGCAGCGATTCTTCATCCAGTTGGGTGAGAAGCGGCGTGCCGTCCGGGTTCGTGACGTAGATTTTGCCGTAGACCGGATCGTCAATCGGGATCGGCGCGCCGCGTTCCCCACCGACGCCCACCGTGTAGACGCGAATCCCCAACGTCGCTGCGATCTCCGTCGCGCTTTCGGGATCAACCTCCCCGCGATTGCTCTCGCCGTCGGTCAACAGCACGACGATCCGACTTTGCGCCGTCGAGTCCTTCAACCGCGCCGTCGATTTGACAAGCGCGTCGCCGATGGCGGTCCCTTCCGTGTTCGTCAGCGAGAAATCCGCCGCGCGGATCAGCCGATCCAACGCCTCGTGATCAAGCGTCAGCGGACATTGGAGAAATGCGTCGCCCGCAAACGCGACGAGCGCGATCCGGTCGTTGCGCCGCGCCTTGACGAAATCGCGCAACGTCTCCTTCGCCGCTTCGAGTCGGTTCGGCGGGAAGTCTTCGGCGCGCATACTCCGCGAGATGTCGAGCGCGAGGCAGATGTCGATCCCCTCAATCGTCGTCGTTCGCCCCGATTGCGGTATCGACGGGTGCGCCAACCCGAACGCGATCAACCCAAACGCTAATGACCGCAACGCTCGACGCGCGAGCACCGCGTACCGCGCCGTTCCCCTCGCTTTCGGCAACAGGGCGACGGTGGGAAACCGTACGGCGGGCGCGCGACGCGACAAACGCCTATCCAACCAAAGGTAGAGCGGGATCAGCAGGAGGATGAAAAAGGCAATAGGCGCGTCAAACCGCACGTCACTCGTCGCTTTCGCGCAGCGCGCGAGTGGCGAACCCGAAGACGGTGCGCGTCGCCAACCCGACGCCGAGAATGTTGGCGATCAAAAACACCGCCGTCCCGATGGCGACCGGATTGAAGAAGACAAGAAGACTGTAAACAACGTAAATCGGGAAAAACGGGATCGGACTGCGCGCTCCGAAGAACGGAAAGATCAATGACCCCGCGCTCAGAAACACTCCCATCTTACCGACGAACGCGGCGGCGTATACCCACGTCCACAAGACCACCGCAAACGGGATGCCCACCATCGACAGGTACAACGCCGCCACCACGGGCAAACTCAACGAGGCAACGCCAACCCCGATGAGGACAACCCCCAACGGGCGACGCGGAAACGTCATCGCCATTAGTCGCACGCGGTATCCCATCGCCAAAAAAACGAGAACTTGTCCGATGATGATGAGCGTGTACGACGCGGCAGTCCAACGCCAGTAATCTTCATTCTTGAGATATCGCCTCGCCGCCGCGTTGCCGGAGAGGATGTTCATGAGGTCGTGAAACACGGCGTAGTATCGTCCCGCGCGGATATCCGCTTCCGCCTGCCCTCGAACGAGCAGGATCGCGTCAAGAAACGTCGCGGGTCGCTGAGACTGCACGCGCGATACGTCCAACACGCTTCGCGCCGCGTTCTGAGTCGCGTTCGGGACGAGGTTCGGATTCGTGGCGGACACCCCAACGGGAGCCGTGTTTGTCGGCGCGTTCGGGGTTACGTTCGGATTCGTGGCGAACGCCCCAACTGGAGAGGTGTTCGTCGTCGCGTTCGGATTCGTAGTGGATGCCCCAACCGGAGTCGTGACGGGGGGCTTTGTCTGTACCGCGCTCGAAGTCGTCTCAGGCGGCGTTTCCGGGACCGTGGTTGATGGCGTGTCGGTTGTCGTGTTTGGCGTCGTCTCCGGCGCAGTATCGGGAGGGTCGACCTGTTCGGTCTGCGCCACCGCCAGCGACGCGACGCACCAAAACGACAACAACAACGCCGCCAATCGAGGCTTTACGCTTCCAACTCCGTTGAGTACAGGTCGGACACCACGCGACGCAAACTCCACCCTATGCCGACACGCTACCGTGCTCATTCTTGGGACGACGCCTTTCACATATGGTTCCAGCCACAAGCCACGCGCAAGGTTCTCAGATTCACCCGTGCATCAGGATTATAAGCGAATTGACGGCTGCGGAATCTTCCATTTTAGGGATCGAAAAACGGCGTCGTACCGATGATACCAAGTGTGTTCGCGCATCGCCCGCTCGTAGGCGCGACGCGCAATCGCCCGCGTCATCTCAGGCTGC
>JAQBWJ010000104.1 GCA_027625215.1 Candidatus Poribacteria bacterium | reverse complement strand
ATGTATATCACACCCCACAACGGTTCACATGGTCGCTCAGATAGTCCGTCGCGCGTCGCCTGAATCGCGATCAACGTTCCGCGTGAGGAACTATCGGTAGATGCGCGACAGTTTGAGCAGTTCCGAGTGGAAGTCGGCGCCTTCCGCTTTCGCCGCCGTGATATTGACGAGGATCTCCGGTTTGTTCTCGCTCTGAAGTCCGATGCCGACCGACAGACCGTTCTCGACATACTCCGGTACGCCCGTCAGCGTCAGCACTTTGTTCTTGCGCGTGATCTTCGAAATACGTTTGATCTCAATCGCTCGCAGCGGCGCAACATAGAGGATGTGCGGCTTTCCTTCGAGAAGGCTCTCCTCGAGTTTGTCGACATCCTGCAAATCGACAAATCGGAATCGCACCGGCTTGCCGAACAACCTCACCGACTTGTCGTTCTCCGCCACGCGCTCAAACGCGTCGCGCGCGTTGAGCGATTCCCGCACTCGGCTCTGGTAGAGAAACCCGACGACGAACTCTTTATCATCCCGCTTCGCCAGCGATCGCTCGAAGGTCAGTATTTTCTGAAACAGGGCGTACTGCGTCCGCTCCGGCACGACCATCATTTGGGCGACGGCGTTTGCAACGACAAACATCATCCAAACGATCATCACGCCGCGCGCAATATGCTGCGTTCGCTTCATCATCAAAACCGCTCTCATCAGAATCGAGCCGTCGCCGAAACAACGAACTGTCTACCGTCTTGCAGGGCGGAGTCTAAAACAAAACTCTTATCCAACGGGTTCGTATAAGGCGCAATCGGTTCTCGATATTCCGTATCCAACACGTTGTCGACGCGCGCTCGCAACGTCAACCACTTCATGATCGGACTCGTCGTCAGCGACACATTCGCCACAACACTGCCGTCCAACGTTCTTCGAGGCGTCGCGTCGGTCGAATCGTTCGTAAACATAGACGAATTATATCGCCCGTCGAACGCCGCGATTGCCGACCCTAACACCGTCGTCGAGGCGCCGAACTTCACGACATGCTTCGGCGCGTACGTCAACTCCTTTTGCGTCGCCGCCGATTCCGTATGGTAGAAACCGTAGCTTGCGTAGGCGTCCAACCCGCTTGCGAGATGCGCCCACATTTCCAGTTCGACGCCCGTAACCAGCGCTTCGCCGATATTGTCGAAGGTCGCCGCCACCCCCAACGAGGGTGTTCCGGCGACGATCAGGTCGGTCACGTCGTTATGGAAAACCGATGCGGTCACGAAGTAACCGTCCGACACGCGCTGTTCCCAGATCGCCTCGATGGTGCGAACGCGCTCTGGGCGGATATTCGGATTCGGAGCAAGCGCAAACGGCAGGCGAAAATCGCGCTCGATCAGTGTCGGCGCGCGGAACGCTTCCCCGTAGAGTAGTTTGAACGTCGAGGTGTCGAACGGTTGGTAGATCAACGCGCCGCGCGGCACGGTCGCCGAACTGTTCGCTTCCGAGTGTTGGTCGTGGCGAACGCCGAGAGAGACGCGGAAATTCGACCGTACCTGATAATCGTCGACCGCGTAGACGGAGAAGACGCGAAACGGCTGGTCTCCGTCGAAGAACGTTGAGCCGTCGTCCGTGCCGGACCGCATGGACGTTTCAAAATGGTCTTGATACTCCGCGCCGACCGTCAGTCGGTTGTCCGCGCGAATGTCCCACAAGAATCGCGCTTCGCTGCCCGCCGTCGCGCTTGTGGCGCGGTGTCGTTGCGGTCGCACAAAGGCGTTGACAACGCGGCTGCTGTTTTCCGTGTCGTGGTAGAACGCGCGCACGTCGACGCGCGTCGTCGCGCCCAACTGCCGCTCATACTCCGCCTGAGCCGCAATCCGTTCATCGAATGTGAACGAACGCGGGTCGCCGAACCGCGCCCCGAATCCGCCCGTTGGGATCCCCTTGCGCCGCGAATAGAACAGCGCGTGTGCTTTCAATCCGCCGTAGGTCATCGTTCCCATGACCGTATTGAAGCGTTCCCAATCCGCGCCGACCGCCGTCGCGTCGTACTCTTGCGAGAAATAGTCCTCACCGTCGCTGTCGGACATGCGAACGGACAACGTTGCCGCCGCGTCGGTGGAAAACGTCGTCCCGTACGACGCTGAAACCGTCTTCTCGTTCCCCGTGCCGTAATCGACCGTCGCCGTCGGACCCGCCAAACGATTCCCCGTCTTCGTGACGACGTTCACGACGAGAAACATCGCGTTCGTGCCGTATAGAATCGAACCGGGACCGCGAACGATCTCGATGCGCTCAACCGTGTTCATGTCGATGGGAAAGCCGTTGCCGAACAGTGACGCGCTCAAGACGGACTCGTTCATCGGCTGGTTGTTCAGCAACAGCAGGACGTGATTGTTGATGCTGATCGGTGTGAACACGCCGCGCGAGCCGACGAAGTAGTAACCGTGATCATACGCGAGTTGAACGCCGCGAACCGTATAGAGAACGTCCGCCAACGTCCGATATCCGTGCCGCGCAATATCCTCCGATGTGACGATTTCAACGGAGGCGGGCGCTTCGCTCGCGGTTTGTTTGTACTTGGAAACCGTGCTAATCTGCGTGTTGAGTAGTTCTTCCAGCGACAAGACATCGCCGAACAGATCGTCCTCTTGTGAAAGTGCCGACACACTCCAAATGAAGCACCCGACGGTCGTGAGGGCGATGAGGCTGAATGTTCGCATTTCAAGTCTCCGCGAGTGCCTTCACCCATCGATGATTGACGCACATTGCAACGCCAAAAGACACGTCGTACTGATTTGCAACAACCCGATACGTCGTATTAGGAATCTCGTCGTATGACCCCAATACTACAGCCGTCGTTGCTGGGATTGAATCGCTCCTTTGGCTTCGGCGACCGCCTCGGATTGGCGACGCCCGGACACCTTCGAGCCTGTCGTCGCGGCGGTTTCGCGCCGATTTTCGCGCAGCAATCCGTCCGCGAAATGACCCGCACGAATCGCTCTCCGCAGGATGTCATATCCGCCGCGCAGCGCGATTTAGCGGCGAACGGTTGGGTCGGTGAATGGGGCGCGGATGCCGACCACCTTAAGACCCAAAACGACGTGGACGCGCTCGCCGACGCAGGTTTTACCTTCTTCACGATTGACCCGTCCGAACACGTCAACCGAAACGCCGGTCGCCTATCTGAGGCTCAGTTGGCCGTCGCGTCAACTAATCTTATCAAGAATCGTGCCTATGAATCGGTGGGCGAACTGCTGTCGCTGTACTTGGGCAAGTCGTACGAAGTCGGCGATTCCCTCACGATTGCGTTCGACAGCCGAGTGGAATTGATACGCGCAGCGGTGAAGTACGGCGAGGCGGTGGCGTACGCGGCGCGAATGGCGGACTGGATCGCCACTGCCGACACGCCGCGCGGGTACGAGATTGAAGTCTCCGTCGATGAGACGGACGAGCCGACCGCGCCGTTGGAGCACCTCTTTATTGCGCTGGAGTTGAAACGACGCGGCGTCGAGGTGGTGAGCCTTGCCCCGCGCTTCGTCGGCGATTTCGAGAAGGGCATCGACTACAAGGGCGACCTCGCCGCGTTCGAGGCGTCTCTAAAGGAGCACGTCGCCATCGCGCGTTACGCGGGTCCCTACAAGATCAGCGTTCACAGCGGTTCCGACAAGTTTGCGATCTACCCGATTCTCGGTCGAGTCTGTGGCGAGTTGTTGCACGTCAAAACGGCGGGTACGAGTTACCTCGAAGCCCTGCGCGTCCTCGCGCAAACGGAGACGAACACGTTCGCAGAGATCATCGATTTCTCCCGCGCCCGATTCGACACGGACAAGGCGACCTATCACATCTCCGCTGAGTTGAAGAACGTCGCGCCTCCGAACGAACTGAGCGCGACCGACCGCGAGCGCGTCTATCTGGACTCGCCGGACGGTCGGCAAATACTGCACGTCACGTTCGGCTCCGTCCTTACCACGCCGGAGCACCCCTTCAAGGAACGCTTGCTCGACGCGCTCCATCGCCACGAGGAACTCCACGCGCAACTGCTCGACGCGCATTTCACGAAGCACATCCGACTTCTTGAGGCAGGCTGACGTCACGAATGAAAACGATTGTTTTAGACGAACCGGGACGTTTTTCGCTGACCGACACCGCCGCGCCGAATACCGCTCCCGACGGTCACGCCTTGGTGAAGGTGCATCGCGTCGGCATCTGCGGCACCGACTTGCACGCCTTTCGAGGCAAACAGCCCTTCTTCACCTACCCGCGCATCTTGGGACACGAACTCGGGGTTGAAGTCGTTGAAATCGGCGCGAACGATCTTGGCATCAAGCCCGGCGATTCGTGCGCCGTCGAGCCTTACTTGAACTGCGGCGCGTGCATCGCCTGTCGTCGGGGCAGAACGAACTGCTGCGTAAAGATGCAAGTGTTGGGCGTCCACACCGACGGCGGGATGCGCGAAACAATCGCCGTGCCCGTCTCGAAACTGCACAAGTCCGTCACGATGTCTCAGGAGCAACTCGCGTTGGTGGAAACGTTGTCCATCGGCTGTCACGCGGTCGCCCGCGCGGGGATGGATTCGGACGAGACGGTGTTGGTGATCGGCGCGGGACCTATCGGGTTGACCGTCGTCCAGTTCGCGCTCTTGGAGGGCGTCCGCGTCCTTGTGATGGACGTGAACGAGCAACGGCTCGCCTTCTGCCGCAAGGCGTTCGGCGTCGAGACGCTGAGGGCGGATCAAGAGCCGTTGGAACGCTTGAAAGAACTCACGAACGGCGACCTCCCAACAACGGTCTTCGACGCGACGGGCAACCCGAAGTCGATGGAGCAGGCGATCTACTACGTCGCGCACGGCGGTCGTTTGGTGTTCGTCGGGTTCGTGCAGGACAACCTGACCTTCCGCGACCAAGACGTGCACGCCCGCGAGATGACCGTCTTACGAACGCGCAACGCGACCTCCGCCGACTTCCGCCGCGTCATGTCGCTGATTGAGTCCGGCGAGATCGACACGTCTTCGTGGGTCACGCACCGCGCAAGCGTCGAGTCGATGATCGCCGAGTTCCCCACATGGCTCGACCCGGCGTCCGGCACGATCAAGGCGGTTGTCGCCTTCGCCGATTGACGGTCTGTTGGGCGACCGCCGCTCACCCCTACCCCTATTGAATCGGCGCGAGGTTCTCATCCTGCGGCGGAAACAGACTGTCCAGCACAACACCCGCCTCATGTCGAACGGAACACGCGACGGTCATCTGCCGTATTTCCGCGCACCGCTTCTGCCCGCATAAGAGGTGGAGGAACGTCTGGTCGGGGAAACGCGCGTCCGCGCCGTCTTCACACCAGTCCTCAATCGTGGTGATTTGTCCGTGATCCAGCGCGATCTTCACGCCATTCGTATAGAAACTCACCTTGACCTCGCCGGAGTACCCCTCCGCAGGCGACCCGATCAGGTTCCGTTCCAACGCGGGACGAATGTGGTTGAGAAAACCGAGCACGTCCGCGACACGGACGTACCACGAGTACGGCGTTCCAATACGCGCCCGATGCGGATCGAACGCGACATACGACGGGTGGTTACGTCCGAAGTTGAAGTTGATCCCATCCAACGCCGCGCGTGGATGTGCCCCGGACGCGATCATCCGTTGCGCCCGTTCCCAAAGCGCGTGAATCAGGCTCGGCATCACGTTGAGATAACTGACGCCTTCCCTCAACTCCATCTGCACGACGTTGAACCGCTCCCCATCCAACGTCGCCTGATGCTGAACGAACCCAACCCTCCGACCGTCGTTCGATTCGATTACCAAGAACGATGTCCCGACGTTGCCGTAATGTCGTCCTGAGTCGAATTCGTACTCCCACAAAGCATCGTCGCGCGATTCTCGTATCGGCACGCGCGTCGTCGCCCGATCCACCAGCGCGCGGATAAACTCGTGATCGTCCGTCGTCGGCTCGCGGAGGCGACACGTCGGCGGATCGGGAGCAGCGGGAAAGTTCGGCGGTTCCACTATCCGCGACCCACCCAACACCATCGCCATCTCATACCCGAACTGGCAGTAGAACCAGGGGATGCCCGTAATCACCTGCCACATCTCTCCGCGCGACGCGCTCAGTTCGTGGAACAGGTCGAACTGCGCCTTCACCAACCCTCGACGCCGATAGTCGGGGTCGGTTCCGACGATCTCCGGTCTGCCGACGCCGAACGGAATCCCACCGTACGTCCATGTCTGCGATATCGAGCACATCGACGACGCGATCTTTCCGTTTGATGTGTCTTCGATCAACGCGAAGTCGGACGGCTTGAACGTCGGATGCTTTCCCTCCACCAACCGACGCACCCACACGCCGACCAGTTCATCCTCATGTACTCGCGCGTGAAACTCGGCGAGCCGTTCCGCGTCGCCCGTCTCCGCGAACCGCATCGTCAGCCCGCCATCCAAGTCAATCGGCATCCGGTCCAGCATGACACCCCTCGTAAAGTCCGTCCGCTTTGATTGAGCAACAGTCTTATCGGATCACCGGGAAACGGATGCACCTTAGTCGCTCGACTCACGTCTTGCTCGCCGCGCGTCGCATTGTTGCGATTGTTAAGATGTCGTCGCGCTACCGCAACAAACATCTCCAAAAGAAGCGTCTAACCGCCCAAACCAAGTGGCGAAAGGCTTCCGACCACTTTTGAGCACGCCCCAACCCGTCGCATATTTGCGAACCACCTCTAACCACATCTTCTATTCCCACGAACTCAGACTCAGCCTAAACCCTTATACCGTAAGGGTTTGGAAAGAAAACGACCCGTTTACTTAACATTGGCACACCTGTTGATATTCGTGTTATGCAATAAACCTTAACTTGGACATAACACGATGCGTTCGACAGTGCCGATGAACCCGACGACGATCACGTTGACGACCTCCTTCAACGGCGCTCCCTCCTCGAACATGATGACACTGCCGACTCGAACGCAAGGCATTCGCCGCGGCGAATGGGCGACGGAAGCGATGCAGCGGTCGCGTCGAACGCGCAAACCCATGATGCCTTCCATCAGCGAAATCAGCCGTCGGTTTGACCCGCTCGTCCTCGACTCTCTCGAATAAAGCGATCCCCCCCCGCTGCAAAAACGCGAAACCGATCTCGTTGTTGCGCGGTTGCGACAAC
>JAQBWJ010000103.1 GCA_027625215.1 Candidatus Poribacteria bacterium | reverse complement strand
GAGGTCGCGCATGATTCCCCAAGATCGTCAACCAAAAATGGCGGAGGTGCAAGACGGTCGGCAATCCCGTATTATTGGGGACGACGGTACGCTCTGTCAAGTCCAGCAACGACGGCGGTTTATCGGGGAGGATTCTGGTGAAACGGCTCCTGTGGACGCTCGCCCTGACGACGGCAATCGCAACAACGCTTTCCGCCGAGACCTACACGCTCGACGCCAACGGCGAACCCGTCGAGGTCGTCCGCGACTCGTACGGCGTGCCGCACGTCTTCGCCGAATCGTTCAGGGCGATGTTTTTCGGACACGGCTACGTCGCCGCCGAAGACCGTTTGTGGCAGTTGGAAATGTATCGCCGCGACGCGCGTGGCGAACTCGCCGAACTGCTCGGCGAAAAACATCTCGAAAAAGACCGCCGCGCCCGTCGTCAATACCGCATCGAGTCGGAGCGTCAGGAAATCTGGGAACGGATCGACCCCGAAACACAAGCCGCCTTCGAGGGCTACCGCGACGGCGTGAACGCCTATATCAAGAAGGCGGTCGCCGACGACAAACTCCCACGCGAATACGCCGACATCAAGACGCCGAACGGTTCTCCCTACGTCCCGCGCGACTGGCAGACGACGGACTCGCTGGCGATCATCCACCAAATGTCCGACCGCTTCGGCTCCGGCGGCACGGAAGAGCTCGAGTATCAAGCCGCTCTCAACAAACTCTCCGAACTGCACGGGTACGATGAGGGGCGCGCCATCTTCGAAGACCTCATCCCCCGCAACGACCGCGACGCCCCGACAACGATGCCGAAGACGTGGGAGATTCAGTACGAGAAAACGTCCGCGCCGCCGGTGCGACACCTTCCCGACCGCCTTCTCCATGAGTACGCCGACGCCCGCGCCGCCGACCTCGCCGTCGCCCAAGAGATCGGCTCCTTCACCAAACTGGGAAGCAACGCCTGGATCGTCTCACCGAAGCGCAGCGCGACGAAGAACGCCCTCCTGTTCGGCGGACCGATGATGGGCTTCCGCGCCCCGCAGATCGCCTACGAAGTCCACCTGTCGGGACCCGCGCGGCTCGACGGCACGGGCAAGATGAACGTGATCGGCATGGCGTTTGGCGGCATCCCGTTCGTGTTGATCGGTCACAACGACACGGCGGCGTGGACAACCACCTCCGGCGGCGGCAACGTTTCCGACCTCTACCTCGAAACGCTCGACGCGGACGACCCGATGAAATATGAGTCCGACGGCAAGTGGCTCCCGATTACCGTCGTGCCGGAGATCATCCGCGTCCGCAACGAGGACGGGTCGATGCGCGACGTGTCGGACGTCGGCTACCGCACGATTCACGGACCCGTCGTGTCGATGGACAAGGACGCCGGGATCGCTGTCGCCGCGAAGCACTCCTACTGGCAGACGGAAGCCGACAACGGCTTCAAGGCGTTCCTGGAGTTCAACCGGATGCGCTCCGCCGACGAGTTTTTGAAGGCGTGCGCCCTCATCGCGACGACCCACCACTTTTTCTATGCCGACCAGAAAGGCGACATCGCCTACGCCTTCGTCGGGAAGTACGCGCAGCGTCCGCTCGACAGGGACTGGCGGCTGCCGATGCGCGGCAGCGGCGTCGATGAGTGGCTCGGCTACATGCCGTTCAAGGAACAGCCGCAGGTCGTCAACCCGCCGCAGGGCTACATCGGCAACTGGAACAACAAGCCGTCCGACGACTGGGAGAGCGCGTACGGGCGCGTCTTCTGGGGACATCGCATCGACAAACGGTTGGCGGCGGACGCCTCCGTGACCGTCGAAGAAGCCGCTGATCTCGCCCGCGAAACGGGGACGAACGACTTCATCGCCGACTACTTCGACGGTTACCTACAACATGCCCTCGACATGCTCGACGCACGACCCGAAACCGCCGCCGTCCGTTCCGCCATCGGCAACTATGACCGCGTATTGGGCGTCGGCTCCGTCGGCGAGCGCGTCTACGACACATTTGCCCGCGCGCTTATCCGCGTAATGTTCGAGGACGAGATGCCGTTCATGTTTGAATCACCGAAGATGGGTGACACGGAGACCTTGTTGCTGTTGTCGTTCGCGCTGCGCGTTTTGGAGCCGGAAGTGTCGTTCCTTAAGCCGTCGCGCGACTACCTGAACGGCAAGACGGAGGACGAGGTGTTGACGGAAACGCTCACGCGAGTCTACGAGCAACTCGGCTCCGACCCATCCAAGTGGAACGCCGAGCCGAAGACGATCCGTTTCGGCGACGCGGGGGAGATCGCGTGGGCGCGACGCGGCACGTTCATGCAGATGGTGGAACTCGCCAAGCCGCGCGTGAAGGGACAAAACATCCTTCCGCCGGGGCAGTCGGAAGACCCGTCGTCGCCCCACTTCAAAGACCAACTCGATCTCTACGGCAACTGGCGGTACAAGCCGACCGCGCTGGATCGGACCGAATTGAAGTAGAGTTGGGGGGAATCAAGCGGTGACACGCCGCATTGGGGAGATGATGATGAACTTGCCGACCCGCGACGACGCGCTCGAACTGCTGCACCGCCACACGAAGACGGACTCGTTGCGGCGACACGCCTACGCCGTCGAAGCGGCGATGCGCGCCTATGCCGTCAAGTTCGGCGAAGACGCGGAACGGTGGGGGCTGGTCGGGTTGATGCACGACTTCTATTACGAGGAGGAACCGTCGCCCGAATCGCACCCTGAGCGCGGCGCGGTCATTCTCGCCGAGAACGGCTACCCGGACGACGTGATCTACGCGATCAAGTCGCACGCCGAGTATCTCAACCTGCCGCGCAACGCGCCGATGGACAAGGCGCTGTTCGCCGTCGATGAACTGAGCGGGTTCGTCGTCGCGGTGACGTTGGTGCGTCCCTCGAAGGCGTTGTCGGACGTGCAGGTGAGTTCGGTGAAGAAGAAGATGAAGGACAAGGCATTTGCGAAGGGCGTCCACCGCGAGGACATTGTGAACGGCGCGGCGGATTTGGGCGTTCCTCTGGATGAGCACATCGCGTTCGTGATCGACGCGCTGAAACCGATTGCGGCGGAACTCGGCTTGGAAGGGTGATCCCCCACCGTGAACGACCGACTCCACCTCCCGACGCTCAACACGCTGCGGTTCTTCTCGCAGACGCCGCACCGCTCGGAGCGTCACGGCGAGCGTCGGGGGAAGTCCTCTGGCGGGCGGATGGAGTTTGTCGACTATCGCCCCTATTTTCCCGGTGACGACCTGCGGCGTGTCGATTGGAACGTCGCGGCGCGGTCGGATCGGTTGGTCGTCAAGGAGTATGTGAAAGAGTCGGGGCTGCCGATTCACCTGTTGATCGACGTGTCGCGGTCGATGGGGGTTGGGGAGCCGTCCGCGCTGGAGGCGGCTCGGCGGATGGCGCGCGGGTTCGCTTATGTCGCGTTGTCGCACGGCGATTTGGTGACGGTGGCGGGCGTTGGGGAGTCTGTAGGCGGGCGCGTTCGGGTGACGGCGAAGTCCGCGTTGCCGCGCGTCGAACGGTTTCTTGCCGACCTAGCCCCGACCTCACAAACGGATTTAGGACGTTCGTTGCGGGCGTACGCCTACTCCGCGAACGAGGCGGGCGTTGCGGTCGTGCTGTCCGACCTGCTTGATCCGAACGGGTTTGAGAGCGGGTTGAGATCGTTGGTGGCGCGGAAGTTCGAGACGGTGGTGATCCACCTCGTCACCCCGCAGATGATGACGCCCGACATCCCCCGCGACGCGCTCATCACGGATGCGGAGTCCGGCGCGACGCGCGAGATCACTTGGAACGACGATGCGCGTCGCGCCTATGAGTCCCGCCGCGACGCCTTTTTCGATCACGCCGCGACGTGGTGCGCGGAACGTCGCATTCGGTATGCGCGTTGTCGAACCGAAACGCCGCTTCTCGACGTTTTCTTTAAGGAACTGCGACGCGCCCGGATTTTGGTGTGAGGGAAACCCGATGTAAAAGACATCGTTGACGCAAAGCCGCTCTCCGGCCACCGTCTTCATCTACGCTTTGAGGACGGCGTGGAAGGGATCGTTACACTGAGCGACTTCGTTCCGTTTGAAGGCGTGTTCGAGCCGTTCCGCAATTCGACCTTTTTCAATCAGGTGCGTGTGAACGACGAACTCGGCTCCATCGAGTGGCCCAACGGCGCCGATCTGGACGCGGACGTGCTTTACGCGAGTATCATCGGAGAACAACTACCCGATTTTGCCCGAAGTTCCAAAGTCTCGTGAAGGGTTAGGAGTCGACATGTCAACCGATTGGTCCATGTTGGAACGAAAAATCCGTGAACTGCCGCCCGACTTGCAGCGCGAGGTCGAGGCGTTTGTGGACAACCTCACAAATCGACGCGAAGGTGGAAAACACCGCTTTGCGAAACAGGACTGGGGTGGAGCGTTGTCCCATCTTCGCGATCAATACACATCGCTCGAACTCCAGAAGAAGGCGTTGGAATGGAGAGAGGGTTAACTCGTGTACCTTCTCGATACAAACGTTTGGCTGGAACGTTTGCTGGATCAGGAACGGTCGTCGGAGGTCATTCTATTTCTTGAGCGCATCCCACTGATCGATTTGCGCTTGACCGATCTTAGTCTGCATTGCATCGCCTGATTCTGATCCGAGAACGCCGCTCGAGCGATCTCCTGCGTTTTGTGCGCGATATTCTGGTGGATGGCGACGCTGAAGTGATTCGTCTTGTGCCGGAAGAACTGGCGTTGGTCATCGAAGCGCAAGCGCGTTTCAGGCTCGATTTCGACGACGCCTACCAATACGTCGCGTTCGAGCGTCGCGGATTGACGCTGGTGAGTTTCGACGGAGATTTCGACCGAACGGAACGCGGGCGCACGACACCCGACGCCATTCTCGCCGAGCGGGAAGCGGAACCGACCGATGATGAGTCATATGAAGGATAATAATGAGATGTCACGACTGGAAGCATTGAAGGAACGGTTCGGCGGCAAACGCATCGGTGTGTTGATGGGCGGCATGTCCGGCGAGCGGGAGGTGTCGCTGCGGTCGGGGACGAACGTCGTCGCGGCGTTGCGTCGGCAGGGGATCGGGTGCCTTCCCATCGACCCGCGCGACGAACACTGGACGGCGAAACTGGACGGCATCGACGCGGCGTTCCTCGCGCTGCACGGGCGCGATGGCGAAGACGGTCGGATGCAGGGCTTCCTCGACACGATGGAGATTCCGTACACGGGCTCCGGCGTGTTGGCGAGCGCGGTGGGGATGAACAAGGTGGTCACCAAAACGCTGCTGCTGGCGAACGGGCTGCCGACCGCCCCGTACGTCCTCATCTCAAACCGCGAAGACCTGCGCGCTCAGGTGGATGACGTCGGCGACCGACTCGGCTTTCCGCTTGTGGTGAAACCGACGTCGGAGGGGTCATCTCTAGGGGTGTCGATTGTCCGAAATCCCGACGACCTGTTACCTGTTCTCAAAAAGACGTTCTACGACTACAAGGCGATCTTCGCGGAGAAGTACATCAAGGGCATGGAGATCACTGTCGGGTTGGTCGGCGTCGATCAGCGACTGCGGGCGTTGCCGGTGCTGGAACTCGTCCCGAAGAACGAGTTTTACGACTACGAGGCAAAATACACGCACGGCATGACCCAGTTCTTCATCCCCGCCCGACTAACGGACGACCTGACGACGCGCGTTCAAGAAATCGCGGTGAAGGCGCATCTGGCGGTGGGGTGTCACGGCTTCTCGCGGGTCGATATGATGGTGTCCACCGACGGCGAGCCGTTTATCACCGAGATCAACACGCTGCCGGGACTGACCGATCTCAGCGACCTGCCCGCTCAGGCGAAGGCGGCTGGCGTGTCGTACGACGAGTTGATCTTGGAGATTCTGGAGAGCGCCTTTATCGAGCGGCTTGGGGAGTAAGGCGGGGCGCGCGTGACCTAATCTGTTTGACGATGGCGACGCGGTAATTACCCTGGCAGGGTTGCCATGTAGTGCGGTTTGACACATCCTCTTCACCGATGCTCATGGTTGGTTTTTAGGGGGCATCGGATACCGGACTCGGCTCAATAAAATCCGAATGGTGGATGGTATGACGACAACAACGCTCGTCGCAACCTACAAAAACGGTGTGCTGGAACTCCCGGAACGACTTTCAATCAAAGAAGGGGAGAAAGTCACCGTCACGATTTACGACGCTGAAACGTCGGAAACGGCGCGGCGGCGTGAGGAGATTGCGCGACGCGCTCGCGGTATGTGGAAGGGAGAGTTCGACCCCGACGAGTTCATCGAGCGCATCCGAGAACGTCGGCTCATCAACACCCGCCCCGATCCGACGTTATGAACCAGCGCACGTTCTCTCACTTGCTGGATACCGATTGGGTCATCCACTACCTTCACGACCGCGACCCGTTTGCCGGACATATTTCGTCGTTGGGGCTGTCGCGCGTCGCAACAGCCGCCGAAGTTTATGAAGGCGCGTTCTTCTCGCGGGATGCGGAACGCTCAATCAGCCAACTCCACGACTTCATGGGCGAAGGAATTGCCGTATTGCCGATGACGCGCGAGATCGCGGTGGAGGTTGGTCGGGAACGCGGGCGGCTTCGACAGGCGGGCATGATGATCGGGGACTTCGACCTTGTGATTGGATGCACCGCGCGTCAATACGGCATCCCGCTCTGTACGGAAAACCGCCGCCATTTCGAGCGCATCGAGGGGTTGGAAATCGTGTCGTTGCGCGGCGGCGACTGAAGCGCGCTTCAAACAAAAAGGAATTCCATTTGACGGAATCACACGACATCTCGAAGCCACAGAACGCGACGCCCATCAACTACATCGAGTTTGAAGTCGCCGACATCGCCGAGACGAAGCGGTTTTACGCCGCGCTGTTCGGTTGGGCGTACGAGGACTACGGCGACTCTTATACCGCTTTCAACGACGGGCATCTGGACGGCGGCTTTGCGCTGTCGGAATCCCCCAAGACGGGCGGACCGATCGTCATCTTCTACGCCGCCGACCTCGAAGCGATGTTGTCTCGCGTACAAGCCGAAAACGCCACGATCACGGCTGCCATCTTCCCCTTCCCCGGCGGACGCCGCTTCCAGTTCCTCGACCCGACCGGACACGAGCTCGCCGTTTGGTCGGACAAGTAGGGCGACGCTCTCTCCGCAAAATG
>JAQBWJ010000102.1 GCA_027625215.1 Candidatus Poribacteria bacterium | reverse complement strand
CCAACCGCGCGGCGTCGAGTTCGATGGGATGGCGCGTCGGTGATTCGCGTTGCGGTTCCGGTTCCAACGCATCGGCGAGGTAGAGATCGGCGATTTGCCTCGCTCGGAGACCCGGCGACACGTTTTGCAGGTTTGCCAAGACGACGACGCCCAAACGATGCTCAGGATACCAATCCAACTGACTGGCAAACCCGGCGTCTCCGCCCGAATGTCCGATCATCCGTACGCCGCGATGTTCGTTCACCGTGACGCCCATCGCGTAGTTGAGCGTCGTGCCGTCGTTCAACACGCCTTGTTCCTGCAACGCCTCGACCACCGCCTTGCCGCCGACCTCGCCCGTTTCAAAGTTGGCGATCCACTTGGCGAGGTCTTCGACGGTCGTGAACAGGCTCGTCGCGCCGACGTTCGCAAAACTCAACACGCGCTTTTTGAAGCCGCCTTCCACCGTGCCGTACGAGTAGGCGCGGTTCGGCACGATGCGCTCGTGGTCGTCGTAGAACTGCGTGTTCGACATGCCGAGCGGTTTGAAGAGGCGGTCGCGCGTCCAGTCGTGGAAGGATGCGCCGCCGACGCGCGCGACAACCTCCGCCAGCAGCGTGTAGCCTGAGTTGCAGTAAGCGTACTGGTCGCCTGGAGGGAAGTTCAGTTCGCGCTGCCCGGCGATCAGGTTGAGCAGCCGCTTCTGCGTCACCACATCGTCCAGTCGCCCGCCGCTGAGCCAGTGGAGTTGCCACTGGTCGCGGATGCCGCTCGTGTGGTTCATCACGTGGCGCAGGGTGATCGTCGTTCCGAAGTCAGGCGTTTCGGGGACATAGTGGCGAATGTCGTCATCGACGGACAGTTTGCCGTCTTGTTGCAGCATCAGGACCGAGAAGCAGGTGAACTGCTTGGACACCGACGCGACGTGGAAGATCGTCGAGGGCGTGATCGCCACGTTGTACTCGAGGTTCGCGGAGCCGTAGCCGCGCTTGTAGACGATCTCGCCGTCGCGGATGACGGCGATGGAGGCGCCGGGCGAGTCCCAGCGGTCCCACTCGGAGAACAGGGCGTCTACTTGGTGGTTGAGTTCGCTCACGGTGGCGTTTCTCCAGACGGGGTGAGGGAGTTGTGGACGGGATTGTCGCACCGGGACGGGGTGGGTCGCAATCGGTGAGAAATGCCGCCTTCATTCCGAACCATCTCGTCCAAACGCGACGTTTTCGAGGACGCGCTCCGCGTTGTATTCCCTCTGCGGACTGCCCTACTATTGGTGGACTCACCGCGCGAAAGGAGAAGGCGTGTCCGACGCGCCGATCATCGATGTCCGCAACCTGACGAAACGCTTCGGCGACACGACCGCCGTCGATCATCTCTCCCTATCCGCCGACAAGGGCGAAATCTTGGGGTTGTTAGGTCCCAACGGCGCGGGGAAGACGACGACGATCCAGATGATGTTGGGTCTGACGACGCCGACGGAAGGCGATATCCGCATCTTGGGGATGGATATCAAGACGCAGCGGCGCGACATCCTTCAACGTTCCAACTTCTCGTCCGCCTACATCTCGCTCCCTACGAACCTGACCGCGTGGGAAAACCTGAACGTTTTCGGCAGGCTGTACGGGATCAAACACTCCAAGCAACGGATTCAGGAACTGCTTGATCTGTTCGAGATACCACACGTCATCAATACGGTGACGGGCGCGCTGTCAACGGGGCAACTGACTCGCCTGAACCTCTGCAAAGCGTTCCTGAACGATCCCGACATCCTGTTCTTGGATGAACCAACCGCCAGCCTGGACCCGGATATCGCCGAGAAAGTGCGCCGCACGCTCGCCAACGTGCAAGCGGAGAAAAACGTCACGATGATCTACACCTCCCACAACATGCGCGAGGTCGAGCTCGTGTGCGACCGGGTGATCTTCATGGCGAAGGGGAGAATCGTCACGCAGGGAACACCTAAGGACGTGCTGGAACGCGCCCAGTCGAACTCGTTGGAAGACGTGTTCATCTCCATCGCCCGCGACGGGGAACTTAAGGAACCCGTCTCGGAAGAGGAGGACGACTGATGTGGACGCGCGTCTCCGGCATGGTGCTGCGCTATTTATATCTCTACCGACGAAGCCTTGCCCGCGCGGGCGAGGTGTTTTTCTGGCCCATCATGGACTTGATGGTGTGGGGCTTCCTGACCGTCTATCTGCAACGCCACGTCGTCGCGGATGCTGTGCTGTTTCTCATCGGCGGGATGATCTTTTGGGATGTGCTGTACCGATCTCAACAGGCGATCACGCTGTCGTTGAGCGAGGAAATCTGGATCAAGAATGTCATCAACATCTTCATCGCGCCGATTTCGATGTTTGAACTGCTGTTGTCCGTGTGCCTGATGGGAGTCATCAAAGCGGGGTTGGCGACGCTCGTCTTGGGGACGATGGCGGCGTTATTCTATACGTTCAACATCTTTACGCTAGGACTCGCGCTCGTCCCGTTTTTGGGGATTCTGTTGCTGTTCGGATGGGCGGTCGGGATGATCACGATGGCGTTGATCCTCCGATTCGGGAAAGCCGCCGAAGCGCTCGTGTGGGGGATACCGTTCCTTTTACAGCCGCTGTCCGCCGTGTTTTACCCGGTGGACGTGCTGCCTGCCGGTTTCCGCCACTTCGCGGGCGCGTTCCCCTCCACGTACGTCTTCGAGGGGATGCGTCACGTTCTTCAAACTGGAAACGTCGATGTGTCGATGATGGTGAAAGCGCTCGTCTTGAACGGCGTTTGGTTGGTAATCGGTTCCGCGTTCTTCGGGTGGATGTTGGGACAGGTGCGTGAAAAAGGCTTCCTGAGCCGACTCGGAATGGAGTGACGAGGATGTCCGACGACGCAAGCACATCGCGCCCGGAGTCCGACCCCAAACCGACGCTCGACCACTTCGACGATCCACTCGCCGAACTGACGCCCGAAGTCGCCAAAGCCTACCCGCGCAACTTTCTGGCGATGACGCTCTACAGCATCTTCATGCGGGTCGGCTGGATTTTCAAAACGGAAAGTTCGATCATACCCGGTTTCGTCACGGCGTTGACGGGGAACCCGGTGTTGATCGGGATGTTCCCGTTGATGTCGCGGGCGATGCGGTTCATCCCTCAGTTCTTTTTTCTTGGAATGATCGAGCACGCGCCTCGCAAGAAACCCATCGTGATCATGGCGACAATGGGGTTGACCGTCGCGTGGCTGGCGATGGCGGCGTTCACATTCTTTGGGCGCGGCTTGTCTCCGATGTGGCTGTTGGGCGCGTTTTTTGTTTGCTACACGGCAGGGTGGGTGTTTACGGGGATTGAACAGATCACGAACCGCGTCCTGTTGGGGCAGTTGATCCCCGTGAGGCGGAGAGGACGCATCATCGCCATCGGCGGACCGATCGGCAGTTTTTCGGTCTTATTGTCGGGTCCGTTGGTCGCCTACCTGCTGAGTCGGGAGGGCGCGTTCCCGCTGAACTACGCGCTTATCTTCGGGCTCGCCGGGACATTTTTCGCGGTGACTGTGTTCGCCCAAACGCTTTTCAAGGAGCCTGTCGCGGGGACGGGCTCGAAGGAGCCGCTCGGTCTCGGCGACATCTTTCGCAGTGGCAAGGAACTGTTTCAACGCGACGAGAACTTTCGGCGCATCTTTCTGATCGCGGCAGTGCAGTCCGTTTCGATGTATCTGTTTACGTTTTATGTCGCGTACGCGCGCACCTGGTCGGAGGAACCGGAGTTTGGGCGGTCGTTGGGCGCGATGCTCGGTTGGGGTCTCACGATCCAAAACGTCGTGATCGGCGCGCTTTCACTGGTGATGGGGTTGATCGTTGATTGGAAGGGCAATCGCGTCGTGCTGCGGCAGATGACCGCCGTTGTGTCCGCTGTGCCGTTGGTGATGGTCGCGCTGGGGCGATTCGTGCCTCTGGAGTCGCGCGTCTACTCGCTTCTCCTGATCTACGCGCTCATCGGACAGATGCCGGTCCTACAACGCATCATGAGCAACTACGTGCTGGAGATCGCGCCATCCGACCGACAAGCGTTGTATGTCGGTGTTTGGAGCGGCGGACAGACGATCACGCTCGTTGCGCCGCTGTTGATCGGGGCGGGCGCAAACCTGTTTCAGGCGTGGACGACACCGAAAGGCGCGTACGAGATCGTCTTCGTGATCTGCTCGGCGTTCCTGTACATCAGTTTCTTTTTGACGTGGAAACTACAGGAACCGCGTCATTCCACCCCGCCCGCTCCGCGTCCGCCTGAGCGGGACACGATCTAAAAAAGGAACCTCTCGCGTTATGTGGAGTCTCGCGCTACAGGTGTTGTTCTCCGCAGGCTTCGGTCTTGCCGTCAAGCGCGCCCGACTGCGCGGCTCGAACGTGATCGTAGTAGGCGGGTTGAACTACATCTTCGCGGCGGTCTTCGCCACGATCTGGGTCGCTGCCAAACAGAATCTCGTTTTTGGAATGCCGGGCGTCGTCTTCGGCAGCATCAACGGGATCGTTTACTTCTTCACCTACTTCCTGCTCATCTATGCGATGCACCATCACGGACTCGCGGCGACGACAGCGGTGGGGCAGGTCGCGCTCGTCGTGCCGATCCTCGCGTCGGTTGTGTTGTGGAGCGAGTACCCATCCACGCTGCAAATCGTTGGGATCGTGATCACGATGGGGACGGTCGTGCTGCTCGACGCGCGGAAGGACGCGCTTGTCGGCGTCGACAAGATGCTGCGGCTCGTGTTGGTCTTGTTCTTCATCGCGGGCGGAGGCGTGCGCGTCGTCGCCAAGTTGTTCGCCGAACTTCATGTGCCGGAACAGCGTCCGTTCTACGTGTGGATAGTGTTCGTGTCGTCGGGGTTGTTGTCGGTGTTGCTGCTGATCCGCGAAGGCAAGTTCCCGACTCCGGCGGAGTGGGCGTACGGGGCGTTCGTCGGGATGTGCAACGTCGTGCAGATCATCTTCTTTCTGACCGCGCTCGCGGAGTTGCCGGGGATCATCGTTTTCCCGGTGTCGTCGTGCGGGCATTTGATCGTTACGACGACGGTTGCCGTTGCGCTGATGGGCGAACGCCCCACGCGGAAGATGTACTGGGGCATCGGGCTGTCCGCCGTCGCCGTCATCCTGCTGAATTGGCGACTTCCCGGTCGATGATCTTTTCTACGTACATAAAAAAGGCGTGGTGACCAAACCGCGCCTTTCATGACAACTTGCTTCACACGCATCAGCCAGAATGAACGAGCCAGGGCGTGTTCGGCTGGAGGGCTGTCTCACCCTCCGCTTGGGGACGCGCCGATCCGCTAGCCTCTTCCAGACGGAAAGAGCCGTCGATTGGCGGCGTCGCAGTCGTAAATTGAAATGGGTGTCGTGAGTAACGGACAGAATGAGCCGTCGGGCGATCTGCAAGGCGCAGACGCCGAATTCCATCATTCACTGTCGGAATGGAAATCGGGTAAGCGGTCGTTGACCTCACGCGACTGTGGGCGACAGCCGACGCGGATCGCATGATCCGTGTGCGGAACATTGAAGTTCAACTCTCAAGAACGTCAGTAAGGGACTCGTGATTTATTGAGTCTCACGCGCGGCTCATCATTTTCATCGATGTATGGGCGCACATCGACGCAAACTCGTTGCCACTCGATTGCTTGTTGCTTAGGGGGATTGATCGTCCGCCGATACGTTGGGCGATTTGGGCGGAAACGTCAATACATTACGTCAAGTCATCGTGCGTCTTATCGAAAGCATTGTAACGCATCGCGCCCGTCCGCGCAAGCGAATGTTGTAACGCCGCTAGGCACAAATTGTCATTGTTGGATTCGACGCACCCAGAGCGCATAACGGAACATCAACTCGAACCCGGAACACCTCGTTATCCCGACACGAGCAATGGAACTCGAATCGCTGCGAACGATCCGCCTTCGACTGCAACCCCGCGATCACTATTCGAGGTAGCCTTTCTTCACAAAGTCGTTGCCGTCGAACTCGTAAACGAGCGGAACGCCCGTCGGGATGTTGAGCTCCGTGACCTCCTGCGGCGACAGGCTGTCCAACACCATCACGATGGAGCGCAACGAGTTCCCATGCGCCGCAACGATGACGTTCTTACCCGCCTTCAGATCGGGGAGGATTTCGTTTTCCCAGTACGGGATCGTCCGCGCCGCCGTGTCTTTGAGGCTTTCGCCGTTCGGGGGAGGCACGTCGTAACTGCGTCGCCAGATGTGCACTTGTTCGTCGCCGAATTTCTCCGCCGTCTCCGCTTTGTTCAGCCCTTGCAGATCGCCGTAGTGACGCTCGTTCAACGCTTCGTCGTATTCGACGGGAATGCCTGTCTGACCCGATTCTTGAAGCGCGATTTCCAACGTTCGATTGGCGCGTTTCAGGACGCTCGTATACGCCTTGTCGAACTTGATCGCGCGGAGTTTCGTTCCGGCTGTGTGCGCTTCCGTTTCGCCTTTGGGAGAGAGATCGACATCCACCCAACCTGTGAAGCGGTTTTCCAAGTTCCATTGAGATTCGCCGTGTCGGAGCAGTACAAGCGTCGCCATGAGGTTCCTTACTTCTTCACTACATAAATCGGTTTCTAGTGTCGAAAAAACGTCGCGTCTCGACGGAGTCATAATATCTGGAAACGCCGTTCGATGCCAATCGTCATTGAACGGTCAGTCCCCCGTTGCCGCAGTCGCCGGTTGAGTCGTTTTCGTTTGGTTCGCAAAGTAGAGTAACGCGCCGCCGAAACAGAGCGTCCCCATCACCGCCGCGACGTACGCGAATCCTCTCAGAAACTGCAACCAGTTCAAATCGGCGGCGAAGAATTCGCGGTAGAGAATGACGCCGACGCTCGCCGCGTACCCGAAGGCGTCCGTCACAAAGATCATGAACACCGCCGTTCCGACGAACTTCGTCGCGCCCATCAATCGGTCGAACAGGAAACAGCCCGGCGGCACGTAGGCGATGTACATGCCCGTACCGAGCAGCACCATCCACGTCGCGCCGGTGACGAGTCCCGCATCATATCCAAGCGTTGCGACGCCGATCAACACCATGCCGAAGACCATCATACCGAGTTGCAGCAACATCGCTTTTCGGTCATCACGAATGACGACGACGAGCGCCAGCGCGACAAGCACAGCGACCGTCACAGGAAGTTCCGATAGGGTGAAGATTTCGGGCGCGTCCGCGAAACCGAGCGCAATC
>JAQBWJ010000101.1 GCA_027625215.1 Candidatus Poribacteria bacterium | reverse complement strand
CGACGATGAACGGCGCGGACTTGCGCTGGATCGACCTGCGCGAATCAAGCCTTCTTCGAGCCAAACTCATCAGCGCGAGCCTCACCGGAGCCGACCTCCGCATGACGGACTGCCGTTGGGCGAACCTGAGCGGCGCGAACCTCGCCGAAGCGAACCTGTTCCGCACGAACCTGATGCGCGCCGATTTGAGCCGAGCCGACCTCCCCGCCGTCGATTTGACGGGCGCGAACCTGCAAGGCGTCAAGATGACGGGCGCGAACCTTCAGGGAACGAACCTCGAAGGCGCGGACTTGGTGAGGACGGAACTCAGCGGGGCGAACTTTTCGCGGGCGAAGTTGTACGGCGCGGCGTTGAGCCGCAGCGATTTGACGGAGGCGAACTTCACCGGAGCCGATCTGACCGAAGCGAGTCTAGTGCGCGCCGTCCTGATGCGCGCCAACTTCACGGAAGCGACCTGTCTGCGGACGAACCTCGAAGGCGCGTACCTGATCCGCGCGAACCTGACGGGCGGCAACTTCACCGAAGCGAACCTTGCCGAATCGAACCTGACCCGCAGCGACATGCCTTGGGCGAAGTTGACCGACGCCGACCTTCGTTGGGCGACGCTCACCGATGTCGATCTGTCGAAGGCGGACTGCAAGGGCGCGCGCGTCAACGCGGGGACTCGGTTCCCCGACGGTTTTTCGCCGACTCGCGCCGGATTCAGCGTCACCGAGTAACGCGCATCGCCCCAACCGCCGCTGCGACGCCCAATCGCGGGCTGCTCAACACGGGCGCGCCCACATCGCCAAGCAACGCCTCCGCCCCCATCATCGACGCCTGCGACAGCACGACAACCTCCGCGTCGCCCAGACTCGTTCGGACACCTTCGGCGATGGCGCGGTTGTATCCGTCGAGGTCGCCCCGCTCGAAGCATTGCCACGCATCCGCGAACAGTTCTCGGCGAATCGTCACCTGTTTGCCCGCGCGTCTCGCCGATTCCGTTAGCAGTTGGTGCGTCGGTTCGAGCGTGCTTTCAAGCGTCGCCGTCATCAGGATGCGCCGCCCCGACGCGACCGCTTTGTCCGCCATCGGTCGGTCGACGCGAAGAACGTGCCGCCCCGTCGATCCCGCCGCCGAATCCGCCGCTCCGCCGATGGTCGAACAGGTGCAGAGGATGACGGCGGCTCCGTCGTCCGTCATGGCGGCAACCGTTTCGGCGATGCGCCGTTCGACATCCGTGCTCGTCGCGCCCGATTCGCGGGCGAGACGCAACGCCTCTTCGTCGATAACGTGATGACGTTCCATGTCCGGCGCGATCTCGTTCAACAGACGGTCGAACAACCCCTCATTCGCCAAAGCCGTATGGATGAACCCCACATGGCGTTTCATTCAACACTCTCCCTCACGTCAAGCGCGTCCGTAAACGGGAATCGACGCGCCGCTCGTCGCCGACGCTTCGTCTGACGCAAGAAACAGGATGGTTTGCGCGATCACTTCCGGCTTCACCCATGTGTCGAAGTCGGCATTCGGTATCGCCTTGCGGTTTGCGGGCGTGTCGATGACGCTCGGCAGCACGCAGTTCGCGCGAACGCCGTCGTGTTTGACCTCTTCCGCAATCGCCTCCGTCAGCACCCGCACTCCCGCCTTTGAAACGCTGTACGCGCCCAACCCCCCGACGCCGCTCTCCCCCGCCCGCGATCCGACGTTTACAATCGCCCCCGATTTTCGGGCGATCATCGACGGCAGCGCGGCGCGACACACGTAAAACACCGAGTTCAGGTTGAGGCGCATCATCTGGTCCCAGCGATCCGTCGGCATCTGCGCGACGGGAACCCCTCCGAAGTACCCGCCCGCGACGTTCACAACGGCGTCGATCCGCCGATGCTGTTCGAGTACGGCGTTGATCGCCGCGTTCACGGAACCTTCATCCGTCAGGTCGGCTTGTTGAAAGCCTAGTCGCGGCGAGTTGTCGAGTTCCGCCTTCATCGTCTCGAACGACTCCGCCGACCGCCCGAAGATGACGACCGTCGCACCCTCGCTCAGAAACGCTGTTGAGACGGACTGCCCCAACTCACCCGTGCCACCCGTGACGATGACGACTTGATCCGAAAACCGCGCCATGTTGTGCCTCGATTTGATGTGCTGTTCGCTGGTGTTCGATGAAATCGTACAACGGCAGGACGGACGGTGAAAGGTCGCCGGGCGATTCGCGGAAACGTCGCCCACAACGCCTACAACTCCAACTTTTCCAGCCGGACAGTTGGGATTTCGTTGACCGACCCCGACGGCAACGCGGGGATATCCATCCGACTCAACCTGTAGCCTGCCTTTTGGTAGAGCATTTCGCCAGCCAGTCCCGCCCAGATTGCGGTCTCGTATCGCCCGTCGTCGTTTGTGAACGCAGTCAGATTCGCGCAAACGCCCGTGTTGCAGCGGATCGTCACGCCGACGCCCTCCAGCGGCTCGTCGAACACCGAGTCAACCACGCGCCCGAACAGTGTCGCCGCCGCCGCGAACGGGCGCATCTCAATCGGGGGAGCCTCGACGGTTTCCATCGCCCCGACGCTCAACCCGCGAACGGACGTGTCGGTGAAAAACCCTTGTCCAGACACGATCAGGTTGTACTCGCCCTCAATCAAGCCAGTGATGCGGTACTCGCCGTCGTCGTTCGTCAACGCGCTCGCAAACTCAAACCCGTTCCGCACCGCGAGGACGCCCATCCCCGATTGCGGCGGAGCAACGCGCCCGACAATCGCCGTTTCGCGGCGCGCGTCATCCGAAGGATCATCGGGTGTCGCCGAATCCTCCGCGCATGAGACGAGGAACAGGACCGTTAAGATGAGGCTGACAATCGAAGCATTTGTCTTCATGTTGATTCGATACGGAATCTCGTGGTGATCGGTCAATCGTCGGGAGATTCTATCGCCGTTTTTGATCTCGCGCGTCCGTGAAAACTGTGATACCATGCCCTTTACACGCGAGGTTCCATTTTCCCCAACCTTCGCTCCCGAACCCCCATGAACCAACCGTGACAGGTCATCGCGCCCATGAGCCTTTTGGACGGATTGAACAAAGCGCAGCAAGCCGCCGTCATCGAGACGGACGGTCCCGTACTGATCCTCGCCGGAGCGGGCAGCGGGAAGACGCGCGCCATTACCTACCGTATCGCACACCTCATCGGCGAGAAGAATATCGCGCCTTGGAACATCCTCGCGGTCACGTTCACGAACAAAGCCGCGCAGGAGATGAAGGAACGGTTGACGAAACTGATCGGTCCCGCCAGCCGAGACATTTGGGCGAAGACGTTTCACGCCTCCTGCGCTCAGATTTTACGACGCGACATCGAGGCGTTGGAAGGTTATACGAAGTCGTTCACCATCTTCGACACAAGCGACCAGACGGCGTTGATGAAGCGGGTCATGCTTGACCATCAGATCGACGCGGCGCGTTTCAAGCCGCGCAGCGTGCTCGAAGCGATCAGCCGCGCCAAGAACGACATGGTGTCGCCGCAGCAGTTTGCGAACGCGGCGAACGATTTTGTCGAACGCAGCGTCGCCGGACTGTACGACTCCTATCAGAAACAGTTGAACGCCAACAACGCCCTCGACTTTGATGACCTGATCCTCTTGACGATCCGCCTGTTCGAGGAAAACCCGCGCGTTCTGGACGAATATCAGGAGCGATTTAAGTACATCCACGTCGACGAGTATCAGGACACGAACCACAGCCAATACAAACTGACGCATCTGTTGGCGAAGAAGCACCACAACATCTGCGTCGTCGGCGATGACGACCAGAGCATCTACTCGTGGCGCGGTGCGGATATCCGAAACATTCTCGACTTCGAGCGCGACTATCCTCGCACGACGGTCATCCATCTGTCGCAGAACTATCGTTGCACGAAGACGATCCTCTCGGCGGCGCAGGAGGTGGTGCGGTTCAACCGCCGCCGCCGCCCGAAGGAACTGTCCACCGAGAACCCGGACGGCGCGAAAATCCGCTACTTCGAGGCGTACGACGACCGCACGGAAGCCGATTTCGTTGTGGATACGTTGGTCGATATCAAGAATGAGAAAGACACGAACTACAACGATTTTGCGGTCTTCTATCGGATCAACGCGCTCTCTCGCAGTTTTGAGGATTCGCTGCGTCGCCGAAACGTGCCGTACCAGATCGTTGGTGGGGGGAAGTTCTACGAACGCGCGGAGGTGAAGGATATCATCGCCTATCTCCGCATCTTGGTGAATCCGAACGATTCCGTCAGCCTGCTGCGCGTCATCAATACGCCGACGCGGGGCATCGGTTCCAAGACGATTGAAGCGGTGCAAGCGTTCGCCGAACAAAAGTACATCCCGCAGATTCAGGCGGTCGAACGGGCGAGAGAGATCGGCGATATCGGACAGGCGACGCGGCTCAAGTTGGTCAAGTTCGTTGAGATGCTGAAGTCGATTCGTCAGGACGGAGGGTTGACCGATATCATCGAGGACGTGCTGAACAAGACGGGCTATCTCGCCGACTTGAAGCAGAAAGGGACGATTGAGGACGAGGGGCGCATCGAGAACCTGAACGAGTTTTTGGCGGCGGCATCGGACTACGAACGCACCTCCGACAACCCGACGCTGGACGGCTTCCTCGAAACGATCACGCTGTCGGCGGACGTGGACAACTTCGATGAAGAGCAGTCGTCCGTGACGTTGATGACGCTCCTCTCCGCGAAGGGTTTGGAGTTCCCGGTTGTGTTTCTGGCGGGGATGGAGGAGGGGATGTTCCCTCACCAACGCTCGTTGAACAACGAGACCGAGTTGGAGGAGGAACGACGCCTCTGCTACGTCGGCATGACCCGCGCGATGAAGGACCTCTACATCACGCGGGCGCGCGTGCGGCGTTTTCATGGGAACGTGCAGGAGACGCTCAAATCGCGGTTCATGGATGAGATTCCGGCGGAGTTTGTCGAAGAGCTCGAATCGTTCGACCATCAGGATTTCTATAGCACCAGTTCGATTCAGTGGAACAAATCGACGGGGAGTACGGGCAATTCGGGGAGTTTCAAACGGTTCGAGCAATCGGCGTCCGCGTCGCGTCCTGCGACGCCGCGCGGAACGTCCGCGTCGCCGAACCCGCAACCGACGCGCCGTCGGTCCGTCTCAACGTTCGACGCCGCCCCGCAAGACATGTCCGAAGGGGCGGAACACATTCGGATGAACGCGCGCGTCGCTCACGCGAAGTTCGGCGCGGGGAAGATCGTCGGACTCGAAGGAAACGGCGACAACTTGCGGATCACCGTCAAGTTCGATGACGGATCGCAGAAAGCGTTGCTCGCCGCGTTCGCCAAGTTGGAGCCTGCCACTTAGTTGTTTTTGAGGGACACGGGAACAAGACGATGCCAAAACTGACGAACGCGGAAGTCGAGTATGTCGCAACCTTAGCGCGGCTGGAACTCTCCGACGACGAGAAAGAGCGACTGACGAGCGAGCTCGGGTCGATTCTAGAGTACATCGACCAACTGAACGCGCTCGACACTTCCGACGTGGAGCCGACGAGCCACGTTCTGCCCATCCGCAACGTGATGCGCGAGGATGTCGTGGCGGACTCGATGCCGCGCGAGGAGGCGTTGGAACTCGCGCCGTCGAGCGACGACGAGTTTTTCATCGTGCCGCGCGTGGTAGAGTGAGCGCGATATCCAGAAGGTATCCATTGATATGACGCTGGCGACGCTCGGCACAATCCGACCTCTGACGCTGCAAGAGCAAATCGACCGACTGATTCCGTACTTCGAGTCGCGGGACGATGTGTTGATGGCGTTTGTGTTCGGGTCGCGGGTGTCGGGGCGGGCGCAGGAAGAGTCCGATTTGGACATCGGCGTCTATTTCACACCGCAACGACCGGGGGCGTTGGAGTTTGAGTCGGGGGTGAAGTATCCGCAGGAAATCGAAGTGTGGCACGGCGCCAGTGATGCGACGCACGACGAAGTCGATTTGGTCGTGCTGAACAATGTATCGGGAATGATTGCCAGTGCCGCCGTCGATGGGATTCCGCTAGTAATAAAGGATGACGACCTGTTTGTGCGCTATGCCATCTCGGCAGACGTCGTGTTTCGTGGGAATGCGGCATTCGTTCACGGTTATTACAAAATGTCGACACGAACGCGGACGTTGGCGAAGATGAAAGGCTATCCGGTGCTGACTGAGCATGATAAATCCCGGTTGGAAACGGCACTCACATACCTCGGTCAACGTTTGCTGCACGTAAGCCGATACGACGAAGTGGACAAAGAAACCTATCTTGAAGACTGGCATGAACGAGACGCGATTGAAAAATGGGTCGAAAACCTTGTGAATGCGTCGCTCGACGTGGCGAGAAGTCTCCTCGTCTCGCGCGGACAAACGATTCCACCGACCTATGGCGATACATTTCGACGATTGGGTGCTTTGGATGATTTTGAGCGAGATGACGCGGAACGACTCGGTCGATTTGCCCGACTCCGCAATATCCTTGCTCACGAATATTTCGACACCCGATACAACGATATTTCCGAATTACGAGAAGCCTGCAAAGACGGGCTTTACGAACGATTGATCGAATTTGCGAAACGGCGAATGGACGATCTCAAGCCGACCGACTGAGGGAAAGGGAACGAATGGCAGCGGACACGCCGCTCTACGACCTGACGGCGCACCAACTTCACCAAAAGTTGGTCAACCGCGAAACGACCGCGAAGGCGATCACCGCATCCGTGTTCGACCGCATCCGCGCGGTGGATGATCGCGTCAAGGCGTACCTCACGCTGACCGAAGACGCCGCGATGTCCGCCGCGCAAGACGTGGACACGCGCATCGAACGCGGGGAACCGATTGAGCCGTTGGCGGGCATCCCAGTCGGCATCAAAGACGTGATCTGCACGAAGGGCGTCAAGACGACGTGCGGGTCGAAGATACTGGAACCGTTCGTCTCGCCGTACGACGCGACCGTCATGCGACGCCTGAACCGACGCGGCGCGGTGATGCCCGGCAAACTGAACATGGACGAGTTTGCGATGGGTTCCTCCACCGAGAACTCCGCCTACTTCGACACGTGCAACCCGTGGGACTTGGAGCGCGCGCCGGGCGGTTCGAGCGGCGGATCGGCGGCGGCGGTCGCGGCGGGCATGGCGACGGCGACGCTCGGCTCCGACACAGGTGGCTCGATCCGGCAACCGGCGGCGTTCTGCGGGGTCGTGGGGATGAAGACGACGTACGGGAGCGTCTCGCGG
>JAQBWJ010000100.1 GCA_027625215.1 Candidatus Poribacteria bacterium | reverse complement strand
ACTCTTGGCTCTGCGCCGAATCGGGGTCGATGCGGAGCGGGTCGAGCGCCATGCGGGTCGGCCCTTCAAACGGAGCGATATCCACAACCGGGAGTTCTTCCTTGTTGCGGTCGCTGTAGTTCTCGAAGATGTATTTGTAAAGCGGTGTGATCACCATGTCTTCACTGATCTTCGAGACGAAGTTACCGATGCCCGGCAGATTCGTCAGAGGAATCTCATAACGAATCTTGAAGAGACCCAGTTGCTGCTTGATCGTCTTGCCTTCTTCGATG
Source organism: Candidatus Poribacteria bacterium (assembly GCA_027625215.1). Taxonomy (GTDB): domain Bacteria; phylum Poribacteria; class WGA-4E; genus JAQBWJ01. The sequence goes on along the minus strand of JAQBWJ010000100.1, from coordinate 6,983 downwards.
ACGAGATCGCCCGTTTCCTGATCGCGGAACGACCGGACGCCGTAACGGCGACCTTCCCAGTTGTCGAAGTCGTAGATGAGTTGCGGATCGGGGAACCACGGATAGTTCCTCAGCCCGCCGCTCGTTTGGACTTGGTCGATTGGGACCATCAAGTCGATGCGTTCATCGAAGCTTTCCGTATCGGGGTTGTCGAGCGAGATGGCTCGTTCTTCATCCGCGGGACTCTGTTTACCCAACGTCAGCAGGTATTTCACTTCGACCGTCAGGTTCGGAATCGCGTTGTAGAGGAACTGAAGCGTCGTCGTGTTTTCACGCGCGTTGAAGAAGTCCAGTTTGTCGGGGATCTCTTCGACATCGACCTGACCGACACGGAGGGTAATCCCGTAGTCGGGGATATCGTCTTGCACGAGGCGCAGACGATTTTGCAGGTTGAAGGTGCCGAGTTCCGCGATATCACGACGGAAGTCGAACTGGAGGTACTTCGTGTTGTTGCGGCGCGCGCTGGACACTTCGGTCTCGTTCAACCAACCGAAGCCGAGCGTCATATTGTCGAAGATGTCCCACTGGGCGTTCACATGGTAGCCCTCGCGGTCGATCCCGAATTCGTAGTCGGGTTCAAAGTCATCTTCCAACGAGTCGATGATGCCGTTGTTGTCGAGGTCGACGAGGTCGTCGAACACCGGAGGATCGGCGTCGAAGATCAAGAAGTCTTCCAAGTAGTCCAACACGCCGTTGAGGTCGCGGTCGTCCGCCTGAGGCAGCACGCCGTCGAAGTCGTCGTCATCGGGCCAGTCGTCGTTGTCGTCGTCGTCTTCAACGAGGTGGTAGATGCCGGCGTCGTAGGGGTCCGTATCGTCTTCGGAGCCCGGCGTCCGGGGGATGTTGTACGGCTCGTCTCGGTCGGAGTTGGAACCCCAGCCGAAGTAGTTCGTCGTATAACCCGGATCAACGTGGTAGAACGACTCTTCGAAGAGGATGCGCCCGAGACGGTGCTTCAACTGAACGAACCATGCGACTTCGGGTCCGTCGTTGTTCGCGCCGCCGGCTTGGAACTTGAACTCTTCGCCGTCGTTCGCCGAGAACGTGCGTCCTTCCGAGATTTGGTCGGCAACGAAGTCCGACGCCGTCGGATCGGCAAGACCCGGGTCTGCCGCAAGCAGCGACCAGTCGATCTTGTCTTCCGAAACGGTCGGATACGTTTTGTACTTGTTATTGATCGAGTACTGCGCCCGAATCAACACATTGCCGACGGTTCCTTCAAGGTCAACGCCAACGATGGTCCCGGCGCGCGCCGCGCCGTACTTGATCGAGGGGATGACTTTCGGGTCCCACTGGTCGGGGTTGTTGACGATTGCGGCGTCGTAGTTGTCCTGACCGATGTTGCCCGACGCCTGAATGACGTCGCGGTACGGCGCCTGAATCAGACCCGCTTCGTTCATGCCCAAGAGCGGACCTTCGTCGTCGCCGACGTTCAGCGAACTGTAGCCGTTGACGACGATGTTATAGTCGCCCGCGACTTCGACGCTGCGGAACTCGATGCTCTTGACGACGGCGGGGTTGATCAGAGGCACGCCCGCTTCGGGCGGCAGTTGGCGCAGATCGACGGCGTAATGGAACGCGTCGAAACCGTTTGCGACGCGATAGGAACCGAAGAACGGATACCCTTCAACGGAATCGACACCGGCGATTCCGGCGGGCATATCTGTCCGCACGGCGCCGTCCAGTTCGCCGCCGTCGAGCACCGCTCCGCCCAACGCGCCGTCCACCATCATGTCCGCCGTGACCGTCCAGGTGATCTCTTCTTCGTCCGATTCAATCGGCGTGCGGACGACGAGAGGTTCTTCAAGCGGTTCGCCGGAGTTCGGATCGACATCAATCGTCGTCACGTCGAAACGACGTTCCTGATAGCGAATGACGACTTCCATCTGCTTGAACGCCGCGCCGACGCGCCCGTCTTCAGGCGAGTCGTCTCGGAACACCATCACGACGACTTCGGGCGGGGTGTTCGCAACGGAACCCTGCCAGGGGTTGTCGATGCGCTGATGGAACTCTTGGCGCAGGTTCAGGTAGGTCACGCCGACTCGGAACACGTCGCCGATCAACCCTTGGGCGCGGAAACCGACCAAGTGGGCGTTGCCGAGCCACGCGCCGTCTTCAGTCGAGGTGCGTCGACCGGACGTGGGGGACAACTGACCGCCACCACCCGTTTGCGGGAAGTAGATCGTGTTCGAGATGCGCGAGTTCAGCAGGGTGAACAGGTGGCGTTCATGCGAGAACGAGAAATCGAACCGATGTCCGTCGAATTCCGTCTTCCGCATGATGTATCCGGCTGGGAAGAGCGTTTCGGGTTTGATACGCAGGTGGTCGCCGATGGCGGCTTCCGCGTGTCGCCCTCTGAAGGTGTCTTCCGTGAGGATTTGTCTGTCCAACTGAAGGGTGAAGCGGCTGGAGTCCAACTGACCGCTCCAACCTTGAACGAGGTTCCCGCGATCATCGAACTGCTTTTGCTCGATGTATTGGTGAACTTCGTTCCCTTCCAACAGTTCTTTCCCGAACAGGTCGTAGAAGAACTGCGGCACTTCTTCCAGTTGGAACCGGTCTGAGAATTTGGATTGCCCCTCGATGGCGGGCAACAGAGGTTCCTGAGGACCAAGGCTGGTGAAGGGCGTCGCCCCGCAGCCCACTAGTCCGATACTGCCGAGCACGACAACTGACGTGAGCACCCACGTCAGTCTGAGCCGTGGCAGTAAACGGGTCGGTTTCGTCATCGATCTTGCCTCCTTAGAGGTGTCCACGAGGGTGTCCCGGAATGGGTTCACACCTCTATCAATCAAAGAGTGGCACTCTCTCACCATTCGTCCACAAAACTGCAACGTTGCGTCGCGCCGATGTCGTCCGTTTCGTCGCGCATTCGGCATCGGTACGATGTGAACTTTTTCGCGCGATCCGTCGTTCATTCTAATCGGACACACCTCGCTTAGCGATGTCGCGCTACGATTGAGCGTTCGTCGCCTTTTTTTGGTGACGCATCGCGGCAGAGAAATTCATCATTCCTCCGGCGGCGCGGTTCGAGTCGATTGCGGCAACTCGGTCGGCAATCCCTATCCAATACACTATCGGGCTTACCGAAAACGGTCGGCGAATCCTCACTCGAGGCACCGTCACCGAACCCCCTCAAACGGCGCACAAATTACCATCGCGGTTTAGGGGTGTCAAGTGTTTTCTTTTTGTTTCCGGCGGATGAACGCCCCTTCCTCCTCGACGGTTACTGAGGGTTCGCCTTCGGGCATGGCGACCATCCGCTGCCATTCCATCAGCAAGCCTGCCCCAACACCGCACAGTACTCCGAGCGCGACGGCGATAGCCGCCAGCAGCGTCGTGCGCGGTTTGATCGGACGCAGTTGCGGGCGCGCCAAGTCGGTGACGGCTACGCCGCCGATCCGACGCCCCGACTGTTCTTCACGGGCTTGAGTTTCTCCTAAGGCGAGGCGCATCTGACTCTGCCGCAACAACAACTCTTCGTACACATTGGCGACCGATTCGGCTTCGCGCTCAAGGATTTGCAAGCGCACCTGACGGTCGGGAATTGCCGTTGTCTTCGCCTCGATTTCCGCCGAAACGGACGCCAACAGGGTGTCCAGTTCGGCGATCTCCTTTCCCGCCTCCGCCGCTAGGAACGCGCTGTTGAGACGGCGCGTTTCCAAAGCGTTTCGGGTCGGGTCGATACTGAATGTTTCCGTTATCGCATGATCCGGCGTATTTTGCAATCGTTCTTCGACGAACGCGCGGGCTTCGACAATCCCCTCGCGTTCGGGGGCTTTCTCCGCGTAGCCTTCGCCCTTCTTGCGAGCCGCCTCCGCGTCCAGTTTGAGGAGCTCCGAGTAGATCGCGGTGCGAAACGGGTTGGCGCCTGAACTGCGACCCGTCAGGGCGAACTCCGGCGCGATTGCCAGTTCCTGCTGCGCCCGCGCTTCGGACGCCGTCGCGCCGCCGAGTTTGAAGGACGCTTGGCGGCGCTCCGCCATCAACGTCGTTTGCCGGGTGAACAGTTGGGTGAGTTCCGCGCTCCAGAGCGTCGGGTTGCCTTCGTCGCGGGCGAAGTCGATCAACCCTTCGCGCATCCCGTTCAGTTTCGTTTGCAGTTCGGCTTGAAGCGTCTCGATCTGGGCGAGTTGGCGGCGCGTGTCTTCCGCCTTGTCCGTCAATTCCTCGTCGGCGAGGCGGCGGCGGAACGTCTCAACCAGTTGGTTCGCAAAGCCGACGGCGTTCCGCGAGCCGCCTTGGTCTTCGCGCATTTCGACCGTCACGCCGATGAGACGCGACCCTTGCTGCACGCCCGCGCTGATCTGTTTCGTGAGGTGCGCCGTCGGGGGGAGCAACCGGGAACCGAGCGGTTCCACGTCGTCGTAATCGCGGCGGGCTTGGTCGAGAACGGTGCGGGAGGACACGCGGTGGATGATTGTCTGCATCGTTTCCAAGTCGGAGCCGCCGCCCAAGACCGTTTGGGCGATGTTCGGCAGCAGCGACACGGGGGAGGAATCGCCCTCGTCCACGTCGATGGTGACGCTTGCGGCGTACGTGCGCGGCAGCCGTATCCCGATGGAGAGCGATGTCCCGCCCACCAGCAGCGCGACCAAGAGGATCACGAACCACTGGCGTTTCAGGATGGCGGAATAGTCCGTGAGGCTTTCGGGGCGCATCGTTGGTCTCGTCCTCGACTCAATCCGAAGGGTTCAGGCAAGAAGGCTTCAATCGCGCTATCTGAGTTCTTCGACTCGCACGACGCGGTTCTCCGCCGCCGAGCGGTACGCCGCCTCGATGATCTCCACGACTTCGAGGTTCGACCTGCCGTCGCTCAACCACGGTTTCCCGGCGTCGAGGCACTCGACGTAGTGCGCCATCGTGTAGCCGAAGGCGTCGGGGAACCACTCCTCGTCGATCTCGCGTTCAATCTCCGACCCGTCGCTCTTGACGACGTGCACCCAACGGCTGTTCGCCGTAAGCGCGCCGCCATCGCCCTGAACGACGATCTCCTCGATGGAGTGCGGGCGGGAGACGCGACCGCGATAGCACCAGTTGTTCATCATAACCGCCGACACGCCGTTTTGGAACCGAACCGACAACGCGCTGAGCGTCTCGCCGACGACGCCTTTCTGCGAAGCGTCCCTTCCCATCACCGCGTAGACCGATTCGACGGGACCGAACCAGTGGCGGACGAGCGCGTAGTGGTGCACACCCATGTCGGAGGTGATCCACCGCTCGTTCTGCCCGAACCAGGAGTGACCCGTCACGTCGAACCAGTTGCGGTTTTCGATTTGGCAGTAGTAAGGGGAGCCGATCTGTCCGTCTTTGATGAGGTCGTGGGCGACGACGAATCCCGGCACGAAGAGGCTGTTCTGGTTCACCATGAGCGGCGCGCCCGCCGACTCCGCGATCTCAACGATGCGGCGGGCGTCGTCCAGCGTCTTAAGGAGCGGCTTCTGGATGAACAGCGCCTTGCCGGATGCCGCCGCCGCTTCCACAACCGGGATGCGGATTTCGGGGATGTGGGGAACGGTGATGTCGAGGATTTTCACGTCGGGGTGCGCCGCCATCTCCGCGACGGACTCGAAAACGTGGGGGATGGCGAACCGTTTTTGGTACTCGTTGCGTCGCGCCGCGTTCGGTTCCGCGCCCGCGACCACCTTCAACCCCCGCCGTTTGTAGCCTTCCAGATGATGCTGCGCGATGCCGCCCAATCCGACGACGCCGATGCCCCAACGTTCCGCGTTCATGCCCGTATAACCTCGTGGTGATCTCTAGTGGTCAGTTACGAAGAACGGTGAGGTAATTCACCCCCTTCCTAACCTTCCCCCTCAGGGGGAAGGGATATGCCTCCTCCCCCTGAGGGGGAGGATTGAGGTGGGGGTTCTTTACACCAATTTCCTACGTCACTGACCACTAGTGAGCCTGTGCCGTCGTCCTCTTATGATGAGGTCGTTACGGTATCGTGAACTGTGGTATGCTCGCAAGACGTTCTCTCAGGCGAGGAGAGAAGCGACCGCCGTTCGCCGTCATGGAACATGGTGAAACGTCGTGGAACATGATGAAACGTCGTGGAACATTATGAAACAGTGTTTTCGGTAGAAACATCCCCGAAACGCCGATGAACACTGAGGTCGTGAGTGAAACACTCAAGATCGTGTTTCATGCCGCCACGATGACACCCGCCACGAACAGCATTGAAGATCAGAGAGTAGGGAGTAATCGACCCATGCGCCGACTGCCGACCAACTCGCGCCGCGCGACGGAAGAACTGTGGGGCGAACTCGAAAAGCGTCTCGAAACCGCCCGACGCGCGTACGGAGACGCGCCGCGCGAGGTGATGGCGCATCAACTCGAACTGCACCGCGACACGTTGGACAGATGGAACGACGGCGATCTGCTCAACCCGCAGTTCCCGATGAGCATGGACGTGTTCGTCGTGGGGTTTGAGAACGAGATGGGACCGAATCTGGCGAGCCATCTGCGGGGGATCGGGTTGAGAGCGGACGACTCTCCCGACAACCGCGTCGCCTACGCGACGATGAAGGCGTACCACACGCGGGCGGTCGTGTTCGACGCGCGCCGCCCATCCCCGGCGACGTTCGTGGACATGACGACCGAGCGACAGCCGCACGTCAAGTGCATCGCCGTCGGCGACCCGAACGACCGCGAGGTGGTCGAGCGGTTGCGGACGCGCGGGGCGGCGGCGTTCATTCCGCTGAACGTTGTTGACGTGTATCGCGGCGGGGTGAACCCGTTCGACACCTGCGTCAAGGCGACGTTGACGCGGCAGGAGAAGGCGTGTCCGCACTTCGAGGCGGGAGGTCTCTGTCGCGGGGAGTGCGGGGTGTTCGAGAGCGCGGCGGATCGGTCGCCGATGCCGTATCGGCGGTAGGTGGTCGTTGTTTCGGCGTTGTTCAGCGTTGGGGATGTTTTGTTCTCCTCCCCTTGCAGGGGAG
>JAQBWJ010000099.1 GCA_027625215.1 Candidatus Poribacteria bacterium | reverse complement strand
AACAGGGGAAGCGATGCAGGCACAAAAGGCGCGGCAATTCACCGATGGCGCGATCATACCGCTGCTCATCGACCGAACGCTTCCGATGATTCTCGGAATTCTCGCCATTTTCGCCTTCAATCTGGTCGACACATTCTTCGTCGCGCGACTCGGCACGGACGAGCTCGCCGCGATGGGATTCTCCTTTCCGATTGTGTTCATCATCGGCAGCATCTCAATGGGCATTGGCACGGGGGCGACGGCGGTGATTGCGCGCGCTATCGGCACCGGCGATCACCGTCGCGTTCAACGTCTCTCGACGGACGCGCTGATTCTATCCGTCGCCATTGTCGGGGCGTTGCTCATCGCGGGGTATTTCACCATCGACCCGATGTTTACCGCGATGGGTGCGAGTCCCGAAGTCCTCATACACATCCGCGACTACATGACCGTTTGGTACGCGGGCATCATCTTCCTGATCGTCCCGATGACCGCGAACAACATCATTCGCGCAACGGGCGACACGAAAACGCCCGGTATTATGATGCTCGTCGCGGCGCTTCTCAACTTCGCGCTCGATCCGTTGATGATCTTCGGGTGGGAGTTTGCGCCGCGCATGGGGATCGCGGGAGCCGCGCTTGCAACGGTGATCTCACGCGCCTTCACGTTGGTCTTCGCCATGTGGGTCCTCTATTACCGCGACAAGATGATCTCGTGTGAAATCCCTAAGATGCGAGACATGATGCGCGCGTGGAAAGACATCCTCCACATCGGGCTTCCGACGGCGGGCACCAACCTGATTGTCCCGATGACGACGGCAATCCTCACGGGGATCGTCGCTGTGTTCGGGAAGGAAGCGGTCGCGGGATTCGGCGTCGCGTCGCGCATCGAGACGTTCGCGCTGACGGTCGTCATGGCGTTGTCGTTTGTGATCGCTCCCTACGTCGCGCAGAACTGGGGAGCAGGCAAACACGACCGTGTGAGAGACGGAGCGATGTACGCGAACCGCTTTGCGATGGGTTGGGGACTGTTCGTCGCCATGTTGCTCGCTCTGTTTGCGACGCCCATCGCTCGCCTGTTCGACAAGAACCCCGACGTGATCCATACGGTGCGCCTATTCTTGTGGATGGTTCCGATCAGTTACGGGCTGCAAGGCGTCATTATGGTCGTCAGCAACGTTTTCAACGCGCTCCACCTACCGTTTCGGTCGGCGGCGTTGGCGTTCGGGAGGATGATTGGGCTAAACTTGCCGCTCGCTTATGTCGGGGCGAAATGGTATGGCTTATATGGCGTCTTTGGAGCGGCGTGTCTGGCGACCGTGTTGGTTGGTTTGGCGGCGTTCATTTGGGGTCGGTGGACGGTCAATGAGACGAATTTTGTCGCAATTGGAGCGGAAAGCAGCGCGGACGGCTGAAATGGACTTTCAATGAGCGAACCGACCTATCTTGGACTCGACGTGGGCGGGACGAAACTAGCGGCGGTTGTCGCAGATGAACACGGCGCGATCCTTCACAAAGAACGCCGTCCTACCGACTCCGCGCGCGGACCCGACCCGATCATCACCGACTTGATTGGGATGGTGAACGCCGTCGCATCGAAGGCTGGAATCGCCCCGCAGGACACGAAGGGGCTTGGGGTCAGTTTCGGTGGGTTATTCGATACGAGGAACGGCGTCAGTGGGTCTGTCCCGAACTTGCCGGGCTGGGAAGGAGTTCCGCTGCGGCGCAAACTCGAATCGGCATTCCCGAACGTTCGCATCGAGATCGATAACGACGCCAACGCAACGGCCCTGGCGGAATGGCGGTTTGGCGCGGGACGCGGGTTCAACCATGTCCTCTATCTGACGATGGGAACGGGCATCGGGGGCGGTATCGTGTCGGACGGCAGATTGATTCGAGGCGCGAACGATTCGGCGGGCGAAATCGGTCACACCTGCCTCGTTCCCGACGGACCGCCATGCGGCTGTGGGAAGCGCGGTTGTTTGGAGGCGTTTTGCTCCGGTCCCTCTATTGCTCGCCGCGCTCAAGAAAAACTCCGAGCGGGGATGAGTGGCGGCGACCTGCTTGATCACGCGGGCGTCGCGTTGAACGAACTCCGAACCGAGCATCTCCTCGACGGCGCGCAACGCGGCAACCGCTTCTGTCTCGATCACTTCCGCGAGACGGCGAGGTACATGGGCTGGGGCATTGCGAACGCCGTCAGCCTGTTGAACCCTGAAGTCGTCGTGCTCGGCACGGTGGCGACGGCGGCGGGCAACCTGTTCCTCGAACCGCTGCGGGAAGAAGTCCGACGGTTCGCGGTTGACCGCTCCGGTCAACTCGCGCAGATTCTTCCCGCCGCATTGGGCGATCGGGTCGGAGACATCGCCGCCATTGCGCTTGTCTTCGAGGGCTGAAGGTACTATTTCGCCTTGACGTGCGAGACGTGCGTTCCCTTTTCCGGCTCGAACTTCTTCGCGTTTTCGCCAATGTAATGACAGATGAAACTCCGACGCCAACGATCTTTCGTCACGTTTGCGTACGAGCCGTGCACGCATCGACCGTGAAAGAAGAGCGTGTCGCCCGGCTCCATATCGACGCCGACGACCTCGAACCCGTCCGGCACAATCGCTTCCGCCTCCGTGAAGGAGACGCTTGTGTCCGCCTCCTGCACCTTCAACATGCCGACTTGGTGCGATCGCGGCACGACGACCATCTGCCCAACCTCTTTGTCCGACTTGTCCAGCGCGACCCAGACGCCGACGAGTGGGTCCATCGTGATGTACTGTTCGTCTTGATGGATGCCCTGCCCGCGTCCGCCGGGCGGTTTGAAGTAGATCATCGTCTGGATCATCACCGCCGGGTCGTCCATCAACGCGCTCGCCGACTCGATGATGCGCGGGTCGGTCGCCCACTGCTCGGAGAGTTTGTCCCACTTGTGCATCTGGATCATGCGCGGGTATTGGTGGGTTGGGTCGTCCGGTTGGTCTTTTGTGCCGCCGAAGTCGCCGGGTTTCGGACCTTCCGCCCGAAGCGCCATGTAATGGTCGCGCATCTGCGCCGCTTCGTCGGGGGTGAACAGTCCCTTGAGGACGACGAACCCCTCGTCTTGATAGTGCGTCACATCGGCTTTCGTTGCTGCCATCGTGATCTCCGTTCGATAATTGTCAGAACTTGACGCCCAACTTCACGCTGTCTTCCGGATGCTCGTCCGCGTAGTGCTTGAACCCTTCGGCGGACTCGGCGAACGGGATGATCGGATCGACGATGCCTTCCGTGTTCATCATGCCGTTTTCGAGCATCCGCCACGCCGTTTCCTCCAGTCGCCGCCACGACCAACGCGGATGATCGCGGTTCGGGTCGCTGCACCCGCGCGCGAAGATGAGGTTGGGTATATTGAAATGCGCCTCGCGCCCGAAGTTCAGACCGCCTTTGCACTCGCTCGGATAGGCGACGGCGACGACATTCCCACCGAACGCGACGCCGCGAATCGCTTGCTGCATCGCGCGGTAGTTGCCGCTCACTTCGATGGAGACATCGACGCCCCGCTTGTTCGTCAGCTTGCGGAGTTCGGCTCCGGCGTCGCAGGCGGTCGGATCGAGTGCCTCGTCTGCGCCGTGTTTCAAGGCGAGTTCGCGCCGTTTCAGGATCGGATCGACCACGACGACGAGTTCGGCTCCTTGCAGCCGAGCGCACTGAGCGATCATCAGTCCAATCGCGCCCAGACCGAACACCGCCACCGCATCGCCGAGCCGCACTTGCCCGTCTCGGAGCGCCGCAATCGCAAACGACAACGGGTCGTGACAGGTCATCGCTTCCCAACTCATCCCGTCGGGGAGTTTCGGCGTATTCTCGCTCCAAACGTGCATTTCGCGGAACCCGGTGTGGCGGTATACCCGGTCGCCGACCTTCAGTTTCGACACCTCGCCGCCGATCTCCGTCACGATGCCGACCGTCATGTTGCCGAGTCCCATCGGGAAGCGCGAACGCTCCGTCTTCCGCTCAACGAACATCTGCCATTCGCCGTCGTAGTCTTCCCTCACGAACGGGCTTTCCCCGCGATACTCGATCAGTTCCGTTCCGTGCTTGAACGCGCCGTACTCCGACTTCACGCGGACTTCGTTCGGGTTGAGCGCGCGTTCTTCGTATTCGCGCAAAACAGGCGTGCGTGGGGCGGTTGCAACCAACTCAAGTGGCATCTTGTCTCTCCTTTACTGATACGCGACTTCGGTTAATCGCCGAGCGCTTCCGTGAAGAACCGAATCCAGTTCCGATACATCACGGCTTCCACGTCCGACTCGGAGTACCCACGTTTCCGCAGCAGGTCGGCGATTATCTGCAAGTCGGCAATCGTGTCAAGGTCGTGAGGTGTTTGTTCCTTGCCATAGCCGCCGTCGAGGTCGCTGCCGATTCCGCTGTGACGAACGTTGCCCGCTAACTGACAGACGTAGTCGATCTGGTCGGCGACCGCTTCTAGAGTTAGCACTTCCGGCGATGTGCGTTCCTTTATCCAGTTTGGGTAGAGCATCCATGCGTCCAACGCCGCGCCGATTACCCCGTCCCGCTCGATGACCGCCTTCATCTGCTCATCGGTGAACTGACGCCCGCCGGGAACCAACGTTCGACTGTTTTGATGACTCGCCAGCACCCGTCCGCCAAAATGTTCCAACGCTTCCCAAAAAGCCAAGTCTGCGAGATGTGTCGTGTCGAGGATCATCCCGACCCGTTCCATCTCGTTGAGAATCGGGATGCCGAGCTCTGTCAAACCGCCTTCCATACCCGTGCCGTTTGCGTAGGCGCTCACGCCGTAGTGCGACAGTCCGACGGCGCGCAACCCATCATCCCACCACGATTCGACCTGATCCGGCGACACAATCGGGTCGGCTCCCTCCATGCTGAGGATAATCCCCAGCGGAGCCTCGTCGCCGCGCGATGTCCAATCGGCAAGGTGGGCATTCAGATCGGCGGAGGTTGTGATGATCCGCAACTTGCCTTGCGACTCTAGGACGCGGTAATAGGCGAGTTGTCCCTGCGCGTGTCCGTAGGAAATTTCCTGAGTCGCCGAGCCTGTCGCGGGGCTGTTCGGTCGAGCCGTGCGGGAGATCACCGTTGCGACCGACATGAAGACTTTGCCGCGACGCATGTCCGGGAACGCCGTCGTCCCGGTGGCGCGTCCCTTCTCCGTCATGTTTGCTTCGATTTCGCGGATTTTATGCGCGCTCAGTTCGAGGTTGCGGTTCCAGTTGAGGGCGTTCATCGATAGGTCGAGGTGCGCGTCGAACAGCAGCATGGAGGTTCGCCCCTAGCGTGTGCGGTTGAGGGAGATTGTGCTTAACTTGCGCGGAGATCACAACGGTTTGAGAGAGGGTTATATTTAGACGGGAGAGGCGAGCCGTCGCAGTTTGATCCAAACCGATTCCGCTTGGACTCGGAGTTCATCGAGCGATCCGTCGTTCTCAATCACGAAGGTCGCGCGTGATTGTTTCTCACTGAGAGGCATCTGCGTCGCAATTCGACGTTCTACATCCTCCCGCGAAAGCGTTCGCCCTTGTTGAATCGCTCGCGTCATCGCACGCGCGATTTGTGTTTCGCGCGTCGCCCCGACGGTCACGGCGACGTCGCAATGGCGATCCAACCCCGCCTCGAACAGCAAGGGCGAGTCGATGACGACGATCCCGTTCGGTTGGGCGTCCAAGTAGGCGTTCGATTCATCGATGTGGATGGCGAGCGTGCGCGGATGAAGGATCGCCATCAGGCGTTGGCGTTTCAATTCGTCTGAGAAGACAATACGACCCAAAGCGGAGCGGTCGATATTGCCGTTCTCGTCAAACGCCGCGTCTCCGAACGCCTCGTGGATTTCCCGTCTCACGTCGGAGTTGTTGTAGAGTCGATGAACGGTCGAGTCGGAACTGATGACGTGAGCGCCCAATTCCTTCCATATCGCCGCGACGGTGGACTTCCCGCACGCCATCCCGCCCGTCAGCCCGACGATCAACCCGTTCGGGTTTTTGCGAGGTGCGTTCATCTGGAGTAGGTCATGGGATGACTTTGTTGAGCGGGTACTCGATGAAGTCCTGCGCCCCGACGCGCCGGAGCTCTGGGATCAAATCGCGCACTTTCCACTGATCGACAATCGTCTCGATGGCGACCCAACCCTGATCGGTCAACGGCGATACGGTCGGTTCCTTCATCGCGGGCAGCACGGCGAGCACGTCATCGAGTCGTTCTTTAGGCGCATTCAGTTTGAGCCCGATTTTGAACTCCGCCGACAACGCTCCGTGAAGCAGCATCGTGATATCTTCGATCTTTTGTCGTTTCCAGTTGTCTGTCCATGCGTCTTTGTTGGCGACGAGCACGGGATAACTCTGCGTCATCTCCGCGACGATCCGCAGGTTGTTGGCACGGATCGAACTGCCCGTTTCCGTGAGATCGACAATCGCGTCGCACAAATAGCGGACTTTCGCCTCCGTCGCCCCGTGCGAGAACCGTACGTCCGCTTTAACGCCGTGCTCTCCAAACCAGCGGTTGACGGAACCGACGAGCTCCGTATAGACGACTTTCCCATCGACATCCTGAATGGAACGGATGGGCGATTCCTCCGGCACGGCGAGAACCCAACGGGCAGGTCGGCTTGTGTCGCGGTTGTAGTTCAGTTGGGTTACGGTATGAATGTCGGCGCCGTTCTCCATCACCCAATCTTTGCCTGCGATTCCAGCGTCCAAATGTCCACGTTCGACGTAAAGCGCCATCTCCTGCGGACGCAGCAGCATCCCTTCCAACTCCTCCGCATCGAATGTCAAAGTATACGAGCGCGAGGAAACGAAAATACGATAGCCCGCCTTTTCGAACAGACGGATCGTTGGGTCTTGGAGGCTCCCTTTGGGAATGCCGAGACGCAGCGTAGGCATCGTGGGCCTTTCCTAGTCAGTGTTAGTTGCGTGGAGTCACGCTCCAACGTTGCGGATCAGGGGGGCTGTCCACCCACTCCAAAATGCGCCATGAGACCGAATCGCCGGATGTGCCGCCCCGCACCAACAGAAACGACGCCGTGCCTGACATGCGGCGGTTATTGTTCGAACTGCCGATGAGGTTCATGTCGTAGTCGTACGAGATCGACGCGACATCCGGTTGCAACTGTTCAAACCGACGCGGCGGCGACAGAGCGACGTTGGCTCGATTGTTTCGGTCGAACAGTTGCGACACGGCGACCTGTTCGTACTCCTCCGCGTTGAAGATGCGGTCGTCGTCCAGATTCGTCGGAGTGCCGTTGTCGAACGTATACTGAAATTCGTCGTCCAGCACGCTCAGGTATGCCTGAACGTTTCGTGTGATCACCGCATCGCGCAGAAAACCCTCAACCAGATCGACCACCTGCCGCGCG
>JAQBWJ010000098.1 GCA_027625215.1 Candidatus Poribacteria bacterium | reverse complement strand
CCCCGCCGCTGACGGGTGCATCGAGCATCTGACACCCTTTCTCGCCCAGTTTCGCGGCGATCTCGCGAGTGATCTGCGGCGACATGGTCGTCATGTCGATTTGGATGCTGCCGGGTTTGATGCCCTCGATGATGCCGTTCTCGCCGAGCGACACCGCGACGACATCGGGCGAGTCCGACACAATCGTGATGATGATCTCCGACTTCTCGGCGACCTCTTTCGGCGACGACGCGCCCGTCGCCCCGTACCCGACCACCGTGTCGATCTTCGCCTTGCTCCGGTTCCAGACGGTCAATTCAAATCCCGCCTCGATGAGGTTCTTCGCCATCGGGCGTCCCATGATGCCCAGTCCGATAAACCCGACTTTCGGTTTCGCCATGATATTCCTTTCCGATCCCGTGTCATTCTGAGGAGGCGTCGCAGACGCCGACGTGAGAATCTCTCCAATTCGTCAACGTTTGTATTTCACCCTAACCGTACGCCCCGCTCGGCAAAAACCCAACCAACCGCTTCAATCGCGGGTCCGCGTCGCGGTAGATGTGTTCCGGCATCTGATAGTTCATGAACGGGAAGTACTTGTGTCCGATCATGCGCCGCGCGTAGGTGATCTGCGTCATATAGCGCGTACGCTCGGTGCGGTTCGGTCCGCCGCGATGCCACACCTGGTTGTTGAACATGATGACGCTGCCCGCCCTGCCGCAGTTGTACGCCACCTGCGACTCCCACTTCGTCCCGTCCAACGAACCGGGAGGCGACGCCCCGAACCGATGCGATCCCGGTATCACCTCCGTGCCGCCGTGATCGGGCGTGTCCACTTCGGTCAGGTAGTAGTTCGCGGTGAACCACAACACGGGCAGTTTGATGTTTGTCGGAGGCTCGCCCTCCGTCACGAGGAAATGGGGAGCGTCGTCCTGATGCCATGTCGTGATCCCGCAACCCGTGTACGTGCGGAACGAGTTGTTGTGAATGACGTGGCAGTTCGGCGACACGAGCGCCTCCGCGAAACTGACGATAGGCTCCATATCGAACAGTCGCAGGTTCGCGTCGCTTTGCTCGAACATGCGCGGGTGCAGGTGGAGGCTCGCGTTGTTGGCAGCCTCGCCCGTTCTGTTTTCTTCGAGTACGCGGTCGAGATCGGCGCGGAGTTCGGCGCAGTGGTCGGGGTGCAGGACATTTCGGATGAACAGGTATCCGTCGCGGTGAAACTGTTCGACCCATTCGGCGATCTGTTCCGGCGACGCCTTTGTCCCGGCGAGCGGCGTGGTCATGGTGACGTGTCTCCTTGCGTTGCGGTCAACCCAACGATTCTGACACAGTTTCCGCCCGACAACATCCGATATGCCCCATCAAAATCTCAACGATCTGTCGTATCCTGACTCCCAACGAACACATTCGCTTTTTGAACACAGCCGCGATATTGAGAGGCTTCGATGACGCGCATCGCCAATCACGACGAACTGGAACGCGCCGTCCGACAAACGGTCGCCGCGCAACCCATCACGGACATCCACACGCACCTGTTCTCGCCAGATTTCGGCGACTTGCTGCTCTGGGGCGTCGATGAACTCCTGACGTACCACTACCTGATCGCCGAGACGTTCCGCGCCTCCAACGTGTCCTACGATCACTATTGGGCGATGACGAAAACGGAACAGGCGGACTTAATCTGGAAGACGCTGTTCCTTGAAAACTCGCCGATCAGCGAGTCGTGTCGCGGCGTCGTGACGACGCTGAACGCGCTTGGGTTGAACGTCGAGTCGCGCGACTTGAACGACTACCGCTGGTACTTCGCCGAAACAAACGTCCACGACTTCATCGACCGCGTGTTCGAGTTGGCAAACGTCGAATCCGTCGTGATGACGAACGACCCCTTCGACCCGACCGAGCAACCCGTCTGGCAGCAAGAACGTCAGGGCGACCCACGCTTCCACGCCGCGCTCCGCATCGACCCTCTGCTGAACGGTTACGAGAGCGGAATGCGCAAGACGTTCAAAGCGTGGGGCTACGACGTGACTCGTTCGCTCGGCAAAAAATCGTGCAAGGAGATTCGGCGGTTCCTCTCCGAGTGGATTGAGCGCATGAATCCGAAGTATATGGCGGTGTCGCTGCCGCCTGAGTTCATGTACCCCGAAAACTCCGCGCGCGGTCGGATCATCGAGCGGTGCGTGCTGCCCGTCTCGAAGGAGTACAACGTCCCGTTCGCGTTGATGATCGGCGTGACGCGCGCCGTCAATCCGCAACTCCGCATGGCGGGCGACGGCATGGGCAAGGCGGATTTGCGCTCCCTCGAAAACCTCTGCCGCGAAAACCCCGACAATAAGTTCCTGACGACGTTGCTCTCCCGCGAAAACCAGCATGAGCTCTGCGTGTTGGGGCGAAAGTTCCCGAACCTGATGATCTTCGGTTGTTGGTGGTTCATGAACAATCCGAGCGTCATCGAGGAGATCACGCGGGAGCGGATCGAACTGTTGGGGTTGAGCGTCATCCCGCAGCACTCCGACGCGCGCATTCTCGACCAACTCGTCTACAAGTGGTCGCACTCGCGCGAGATCATCGCGGACGTGCTGGTAGACAAGTACGCGGACACGTTGACGGCGGGTTGGCAGGTTTCAACGGACGAGGTGAAACGCGACGTGTCCGCTCTGTTCGGCGAGAACTTCAAGCGGTTCTTGGAAGCGTGAAGTTAAGCGTTGAATGCTGAACTGACGATTATTGTTTGCGGTGTCACGAACTGACGAGGATCCTTCGCTCATGTGCCGTCGATTGGCACAATCAATTTCCCCACGCTACGACACGCTTGGAAACTTTACATAGGCGTACCGCCCCGCGACCAACTCAATCTCGGCATAGGTAAACCCGTTTGCGTGCCAGTGAGGGGCGGGTTCCCACTTTGCGCCCGTCCAGCGTTGGACGGGGGTTTCGCGCGTGCGTTCGATCAAGAGCGCGGAGTCGGGGTCGGCGTGATGGAAGACGGCGTACTCGGCGGCGGAATCACGGAGAAAGCGGCGAAACAAGCCGCGTGGCGCGAAGCCGTCGTCTCGCCGAACGACGTGAAACGGCGCGACCGCGTTCCTCCGCTGCAAGAGCCGTCCCAGCCGCTTGTCCGGCTCGTCCCCATCCGCTTCGATGTGTCGGACGCGCCGCTCGCGCAGCCAGTCCTCCAACCTGCCGGACGGCTTGCCGTCCAACAGAGTCGGCAGCGGCTCAACGGCGAGAACGTGCCGTTTCGCGTTCGTCCATCCTTCCAATAGTTCCAGCGTCGGCGCGGAGAGCCCGCGCGTCGGCAACAACGCCAACAGCGCAGGTTGAAACCGCTTGAGGAAGTCGCGCAACAGCGTTTCATCAACGGTCGCGTAGGAGATACCGAGCGTTTCCAGCCATGAGGTGAAGCGGTCGCCGAAACGTCGGATGGCGCGCGTCTCGTCGTCCCAAGCGTGCGCCCAGCCGTCTTCGCGGGACTCGATCAGCAAGACGGACGGAGCGGGTTCCGCGTCGGGTGGAATGGGCGACCCCTCGCCGACGATCCCGTGCGCGTGAAACGTCGTCAAGCGCGGGTCGGTCGGAGCGGACGCGAGCGCTTCGCCGAAGCCCGCCGCCACTTCCGACAGCCGCCGTCGCATCGCCGGGTGGTTGATCTTGTCCGCTTCGACGGCGTGGGCAAAGACGAACGGCGTCGCGCCCACTTCGGCGGCTCCCGTCGGGGCGAACCACCAACGACGTTTGCCCGTCAACGCAAACGCGACCCCCAACGGCGCGACGCGCTTCCACCTCGCCAGCGACTCGCGCGCGAGTTCCCGCATCGCCCCTGCGTACGCCCGCCTCACGCGGACGGACGGCTCGCCCGTCACGAACAACCACGCAACCGCCTCGCGGAATGGCATCTCGGCGCGACGCTCAAATCGGTCGATGACGCGCTCGCAAAACGGGAAGCGGTTCGGCGCGTCGAACGTGGGCGTCCAGTCTTCGGCGAGCAGCACGCCGTTCGCGTTCGATTCGCGCGCGAACGACTCCAACGCGGGTTCGATGCCGTCGCTCCACCAGTGCGGAAGCGGCTCGCCGACTGCTGTCACCCGCGCGACAGTTCGCCCAGCCAGCCTCGCCGCCACATTCTCATCGGTTTGAACGTCGTCGGTAATGTCGTAGAAGTCGCTCAAGTGGTGGGCGTCGCCGCGCAGGAAGTAGCCGCGCAGCGCGTGTCCTTCGGGGAGGCGTTGCAGTTCAGTCAGCGCGCGCCAACCGTCCGAAAGGCGGTTCTGCGGGAACTCGAATGTCTCCGCAACAAGCGAGGTCGTCGCGTGCTCGAAACGCGCCGCAAACGCCTCCGCCGAGACAACCGCCCACCGGAACCCGTCGCGCCCTATGATAATCGGAGTGTCGCTCACGTCAGACCTTTTTTACCCTCTCGTTCATGAATGTCGCGCGAACCATGACGCCAGCAACGCGATCAGCGCGCCGCGCGGAGGAGCCCCGAACTCCGACGGAATGCCGCCCTCGTAGGCGAACATCATCAGCCGAGCGATCCACGCGGCGACGAATACGGTCGACGCGGAAATCATCAGCGCGACCGAGACAACAGGCTTCGGCGTCCATCCTCGAAAGACGTGCGCCATCCCGCCGACCCACGCGGCGAACAACGCCAATGCCGTTGGGATCGCCAACGGGTGAAAGCGCATACTTTGCTCAAGATTTGCGCGCGCGAGCCATCCCAACGCGCGGGTCATGCCGCATCCGGGACACGGAATCCCGGCGACGACACGAAACCCGCAGAAGACGGGACCGTTCCCCAACGATGGCGCAAAAATGCCCAAGAAGGCGATCATGACTGGATACCAGAGGATCGCCGCCAATCGTGCCAACGGCAGGTTTGGGCGCTCAATGTCGTTCAATGTGCGTCACCATTCGTCGATCAAGTGCGGCGCGACGGCTCGGTACGATTCATGCTACCATAATTTGTAACTCGCGGTGAAAACGCGATCGACAACGCGCGTTTTCCCCCGCGTGAGATATCGGGTGTGGGAACCAAAGCCGCGACAACATCGTTGTGAGGGGTGAGTTGCTGTGCCGAAAAAACGCCAGGACGATCTATCGCTTGAAGAGGCTGCTGAAGAATTAGGCATTTCTCGTGCCGCGCTGTACGGTCGGATCCGCCGAAGTCGCAAACGCGGCGAGCGCGTGCCGTTCCGTCGCAGCGGCAAGGGCGCGAACGCTCCGCTCGTCGTCGCGCGGGACGCGCTGATGAAGTGGGACGGCAAACTCAACGGGACCTCGACCTCCTCAACCGAATCTTCCAAGAGGACTCAGGTGGAAACAAAACGCACGTCCGCATCGACGCCGACTCAACGCAAAGCGACGGTCGCTCCGGCAGCCACGTCGGGCGCGAACGTCACCAGCCCGCTCGCGCCATCCGCCGAACGGAGCGCGCCGAAAGAGCCGCTTGAGACGGAGCCCGTCGTCACGACAGGTTCCCCCGTCATTGAGCGGATGCCCGACAGTTACATCGAAGACCGCGTCGTGGCGATGCTGCACGACCCGGATCAGATCGTCGTCTACTGGGACGTTCACCCCGACACGGCGCGGCGGTTTCAAGGCGCGCGGTGGGGCTTGCTCGTGCGGACGGACGACGGCGAGGACGTGATCGAAATCGGTCACGGTGCGCGAAATTGGTACATTACGAAACCGAACTTGGCGAAGCGGTATGAGGTGTCGTTCGGACCGTTCGATGCGCGCGGCGTATTGATTCCGATTGCGATGACGGTCTGGACGCCGAAAAACGGTTTGGCGAACCCTCACTCATGGGGACGTTGCGTGCTGGCGGAAAACGGGGCATCGTTGGAGCTCGACCGCGAGTATGTCGCGGCGGTCGATTCGGGCGCGTTGTTCACCGCGTCGCAGATGCCTCAGCGGATGCCGGGTTCGGATATCGGCGGGGCGAGCGACCGACTGCATCAGCCGAGCAGCGCCGACTGGCACCGCAGCCGCTGACGTTGCGTCGGGGATAAGGGAGCGTTCATGCCGGAGCCGACAGGCTACCTTTCGATTGTGCTGCACGCGCATCTGCCGTTCGTGCGTCACCCGGAACTGCCGCGCTTCATGGAAGAAGACTGGCTGTTCGAGGCGATCACCGAGACGTACCTGCCGCTGTTGGACACCTTCGAGGGGTTGGAACGCGACGGCATCCCTTTCCGCGTCACGATGTCGCTGACCCCGCCGCTTATTGCGATGCTGACGGACGCAACGCTCCAAACACGGTACGAGCAGTTTCTGGACGAGCGGATTGAGCTCTCCGCGAAAGAGATGCAGCGGGTGCGCGGCTCGCGGGAGTTCTACCCGCTCGCCGAGATGTACTACCGCTGGTTTCGGCGGTCGCGGGAGCGGTTTTCGCAGGGGTACGGTCGGAACCTCGTCCAAGCGTTTCGACGCTTTCAGGACGCGGGCTCGCTCGAAATCATCACCTGCGGGGCGACGCACGGCTTCCTCCCCCTCCTTCAAGACCGCACGATGCAAAAGGCGCAGATCACCGTCGCCGTCGAGCAGTACTGGGAGCATTTCGGGCGCGGTCCCGCCGGGATTTGGCTGCCGGAATGCGCCTACGTGCCGGGACTCGAAGAGTTGCTCGCGCCGCACGGCATCCGATTCTTCTTCGTTGAGACGCACGGTATTTTGAACGGCGACCCATCGCCGCAGTACGGCAACCACGCGCCGTTGATGACACCGAGCGGCGTCGCGGCGTTCGGGCGAGACGTGGAATCGTCCCAACAGGTGTGGAGCAAGGACAGCGGCTATCCCGGCGACGTGAACTACCGCGAGTTCTACCGCGACATCGGCTTCGACCTGCCCGACGAACTCATCCGCCCCTACCTGCACGACCCGAACATCCGGCATCACACGGGCATCAAGTACTACCGCATCACCGGCAAGACGGCGGACAAGGCGACCTATCACCCCGGCTGGGCGAGAGACCGCGCCGCCGATCACGCGGGCAACTTCGTCTACAATCGCGGGTTGCAGGTGAAACACCTCGCGTCGTTGATGGATCGACCGCCGCTGGTGGTCGCGCCCTACGACGCGGAACTGTTCGGGCATTGGTGGTACGAGGGTCCGCAGTTCCTCGACTTCGTGTTCCGCAAGGCGCATTACGATCAGGACACGGTGGAGCTCATCACGCCGAAGGAGTACCTCGACCGCCACCCGACGAATCAGGTGTCAACGCCCGGCGTGTCGAGTTGGGGCGCGAACGGCTACTTCGACGTGTGGCTGAACGGCACGAACGACTGGATATACCCCCACCTGCACAAGGCGGGCGACCGGATGAAGGAGCTCGCGCACCGCTATCACGACCCGGACGAC
>JAQBWJ010000097.1 GCA_027625215.1 Candidatus Poribacteria bacterium | reverse complement strand
CGGCGAGTTCGTGGACGCGCAGATCGAGCCGCCGAACGCGACGTGGAAAGACTGCTACGCGGACTACCTCAACGGCACGAACCACGTCAAATTCAGCGCGCGGTCGGAGTTGGCGCAGTTGGAGCCGTATCTCTGCCCCACGTTCATCGGTTTCCCAAGCAATGTGCTCGACGTGATGCGGGCGAACGAGTTTCTCAAAGAGTTCCGCGAGTTCGAGAAGAACGGCGACCTGCCGAACTTCATGATCATGCTGCTGCCGAACGACCACACGGTCGGCACGCGCCCCAACTACCCGACGCCGCGCGCCGCCGTCGCCGACAACGACCTCGCCGTCGGGCGCATCGTGGAGGCGATTTCGCGCAGCGAGTACTGGAAGGACACGGCGATCTTCATGGTGCAGGACGACCCCCAGGCGGGCTTCGACCATGTGGACGGTCGGCGCACGGTCGCGCTGTGCGTCAGTCCCTACACGAAGCGCGGCGAGGTCGTCAGCACGCACTACAACCAGTCGAGCATGTTGCGGACGATGGAGTTGATCTTGGGTCTGTCGCCGATGAGCCAGTTCGACATGGCGGCGAACCCGATGGTCGAGTGCTTCACCGAGACGCCGGACTTCACCCCGTTCACCGCCGTCCCGAACCGGGTGCCGCTGGACGAGTTGAACCCGGAGGTCTCGCAGTTGGAGGGGATGGAACGCTATTACGCCGAACAGTCGCTTGAGATGCCGCTAGACGATATCGACATGGCGGACGAGGACACGTTCAACCGGATCATCTGGCACTCGGTCAAGGGGGTGGACACGGAGTATCCGGCGTGGGCGGCGGGGTTGGCGGATAACGACGACTGACGGTCTAACTTAGCGGATTTCGGCGAGCACCTGCGCGAGTCCGTCTTCGTCGTTCGTCGGGGCGACGCGGAAACCCATCTCTTTGAGGGCGGGACGCGCGTTGCCCATCACGACGGGGTGTCCCGCGACGCGCAGCATGTCGAGGTCGTTGAAGTTGTCGCCAACCGCCATCGTTTGAGCCATCGTCAGCCCGTGCCGTTCCGCGAGATACGTCAGCGGCAGCGCCTTCGACACCTTCGGGTGCGCCACCTCGACGTGACACGTCCCATGCGACACCTCCTTGATGACGCTCGCCCGTTCGCCGAGCGCGTCTGTCACCGCGTCGATGACGTGGTCGCCGTTCGCTTCGTAGGTTGTCAGCATCGTCTCGACCGCCTCGCCGATGAACCGCGTCGGCAGGTCGTCCACGACTTTGATGTACGCCGCCGCCGCTTTGTGATAGTTCTCGACGTAGGCTTGCATCTCGAACGACGCCGTTTCGGGCGGTTCGCAGAAGATGCGGGTGTTCGGGTTGTCGGGGTAGTCCTGATAGACCCACGCATAGGCTCCGGCGTCTCGCCCGACGCGGCACGCCTCGCGGACGGAGGTCTCGTCCAGCGTTTCGGAATAAACGAGCGTGCCGTCGAGTTCGCGCAATGCCGCGCCGTTGTGCACGCCGAGCAGGATCGGGATGCCGAGCTCTCGCCCCGCGCGGGAGGCGGTCAGGTATCGCCGCCCCGTCGCCAGCACGAGGACGACGCCTATCCGGTGGAGCCGCTTGCACTCGCGTTTCGTCGCCTCGCTCACCTCGCCCTTTGAATTGACGAGCGTGCCGTCGATGTCGATGGCGACCAGTCCGATAGTCGGCATCAGGCTTCGCCCCCGTGAACGTCCTCGACGATGGCGGATACGGCGTCGTACTGCGGTTTCAGGGCGGGGTAGAGGTCGCGGTAGACTCGGTAGTAGCGGTCGTAGATGGCGGCACGTTTCGCGTCCGGTTCCACCCGCGAATCGGGGGTAATCAACGCCTCAGCCGCCGCCTCGCACGACTCGAAGACGCCCGTTCCTACCCCCGCGAGGATCGCCGCGCCGAACGCGGGACCTTCCGCTTGGGTGATCGTCACGACGGGGGCGTTGTAGATGTCCGCCTGCATCTGTCGCCAGAAATTGCTTTTCGCGCCGCCGCCCGTCGCGACGATTTCGGACACGTTCACGCCCAGACTGCGGATGATTTCGAGCGAATCGCGCATCCCGTAGGTGATGCCTTCCATCGTGGCGCGGGTGATCTCGTTTTTGCCGTGACGCAGCGTCAGCCCGAAGTAGACGCCTTTCGCGTTCGCGTCCGCGTGCGGAGTGCGTTCGCCCGTCAGGTAGGGGAGGAAGATCAACCCCTCGCTGCCGACGGGGGCTTCGGCGGCTTGTTGCGTCAGCAGGTCGTAGGCGTTCGCGCCGATGTTGTCTTCCTGCCATTTTTCGGGTTGACAGAGCGCGTCTCGGAACCAGCGGAACGCTCCAGCCGCCGAGAGCATCACGCCCATCGTGTACCACTTGTTCGGGACGGCATGGCAGAAGGTATGGGCGCGCATCGCGGGGTCGGCGGAGGGTTCGTCCAGATGCGCCTGCACGACGCCGGACGTGCCGAGACTCGCGCTGACCTTGCCCGCCGAGACGATGCCCGTGCCGACGGCTCCGCAGGCGTTGTCCGCGCCGCCGCCGACGATGGGCGTCCCCGCCTTCAGCCCTGTCTTGTCGGCGATCTCCGCCGTGACGCGCCCGCAGATGTCCACCGACTCGTAGGCGGGGGGCATCCACTCGGTGGGGATTTGGAGTCCGTCGAGGACTTTCTTCGACCACCGCCGCTCGCGCACGTTGAACAGCAGCGTTCCCGCCGCGTCGGAGACTTCCATCGCCACGTCGCCCGTCAGCCGGAAGCGCACATAGTCCTTCGGCAGCAGGACGTGCCGCGCGCGTTCGTAGACCTGCGGCTCGTGGTCGCGCACCCAGAGGATTTTCGGCGCGGTGAACCCTTCCAGCGCGGGGTTGCACGTCTCGTTCAGGAGCGTCTCGTTGCCGAGCGTTTCGGTGATGTAGCGGCACTGGTCGGTCGTCCGCACGTCGTTCCAGAGGATCGCGGGGCGCAGAACGCGGTGGTTCGCGTCGAGCAGGACGAGCCCGTGCATCTGTCCCGAAAAGCCGAGTCCCTTGATATCGTCCGCCTTCACGCCCGACTTGTCGATGACTTGGCGGATCGTGTGGATCGTTGCTTGCACCCAGTGTTCGGGGTCTTGCTCCGACCACTTGGGGCGCGGGGTGGAAAGGGGGTACTCCTCCGTCGCGGAGGCGAGGAGGTCGCCGCGCTCGTTGATGAGGATGGATTTGGTGCCGCTGGTGCCGATGTCAACGCCGATTAATAGATCCATGAAACATATTCTCCTAGTCGCCAAGATTGACGAAGACATCAACACCGAGTTTCAGTTCGGCTGCCTCACACGCAATTTCAATGATTCGGTTGATGCTAACTCGGCTTGCGTTTAATCCAACCCACCAGCCTGACTTAAGTTGATGAGTACTCGATTGTTCTTCGAGCAATTGAGGGCTGTTAGGATACAATTCAGACAAATTTTGAGAGATATAAGGACGACTACCTTTTCTAGAGCGGCGAACGACAACGAATTTTTCGAATATTCGTTTATCACGTTCATATAGCGATTCGAGAAACTGCACGAGGACACCTCTCGCGCTCTCGGCGTCGAGGCGTTTGCCCAAGACAGTTACACAATATTCTTTGGACGAAACGGAAGAAGACTCATCGTTCTCAGCGGGTTCTATCCCGGGCTTCGTCGTCGGCTTGTCAGATTCTGGCATTTGATGAGATGAGTGCGGGGGCATCGAGGATAGCGGAGAACGCAGAATAAGATCATTACTGGCAAAATGCGCGACGACCTCGACAGATGGTTTGTATCCACACAAATCTTCGACGCATTCAGCGATGATCCCTAACAAGAGCTCATCTCGTTCTGACACAAGTTTTACCCACGCTTTCGGAAGTGTATCTCGAACTTCACGGGCGCGGGCGATGTTGCGATAATCTTCGCGCGCGGCATCTATCGCCTCGCCGGATACGACGGAGGCATATTCCAAATATCGTGTCAGGCGATCCGCGCATTCGGCGTTATCACGTTCCACAATATCCAACTTGTAGACGCGGCGTTCCTCGAAGTTGCCACGTTCGGCGGGAAGGAAAAAACTCCACTCGCGTCCGTCGGTCAAAATCGCCAACTGCACGCCTTCCATGTAGGCGTATTGGAACAATTGTTGTTCCGAACCTTCGCCTTTACCCGTCTGTTTGACTTCGATGAACGCGACCGGCTTGCGGCGCGGATGACATAAAGCGTAATCGACGCGCTGACCTTTCATCGAGTACTCTGGAAAGACGATCTCCGTGTCGTCCCGATCCCACCCAAGCATTCCTAGAATTGGAAGGATACAGCCTTGCGATACGGCTGCCTCGTTCGCAAAACGTCCGGCTCGAAGACCAGAGCGGATATCGTCGATGCGCGTGATGAGCCGCGCCCTGTCAACGAGCATTTGGTGATGCCTCCGAAAATGTCACAAAACTGAGCGCGATCTGTATTCTAGTAGGTATTGTCGATGAACGAAACCGCCCGTCGGCGTATCTCTACGGTCATTCCGTCGGGTCGATCACGACAAGCCCTTCCGCGCGGGCGACGGCGTTCAGTTCGTTGTCGGATGAAACCAACGTCAACAACCCCAACTCGCGGCTGATCAACCGTTCATTCAACGTCAGCGCCGTTGCCAACTGCATCGCGTCATAGCCTCGAAGAACGTGCTGCGACGCAAGACGGGCTCCCCGTTCGATCAGTTCTTCGGTGATCCTGTATACCTGTACATAATCCCGCACATGCGACCGGAAATCGTTCAACACGGTTTCAAGGTCAGTGGAACGAATCGCGCCGCTACGAGAACGGCGATGCAGCGCGGCGGTGACTTCCACGACAGTCAGATGCGCGATGTAGCAGACATTCTCGGCGTCCGGCGCAAGCAGACTCCGAACATGCTCGCTGCCCGATTCGCTGACGTACCGTTTGACGAACGCGCTACTGTCGAAGAAGTAGATCACCGAGCGTTCCGATCCTCGATGATTGTGTTTGATACGGATTCACCAGTGACGGGAATCGGTTTCCACTCATGGAATCGTCGGACGATTTCGTCGGTCGGGTCAGGCGTGACGTTCAGAAGCGCACCGTCACGCAGCAGTTCCCGGTTGAACTCAATGACAGCGTTTCGTTGCGCGATCCGCTCCAGTATCCGTTGCACCGCCTGTAACGTGTTCTCCGGCAGGTTTTCCACCATTTGATGCAATCGCTCGCGTGTCGTCGTACTCATCATTCACTCCTTACGTCGGGTGCCTGCCCATCACGAGGCATGTCGGTCGGATCGATCACGACAAGCCCTTCCGCGCGGGCGGCGGCGTTCAGTTCTCCGCCCGATGAAACCAGCGCAACGCTCCCCGTCTCGGACTCTTGAAACGCTTGGCGGACACCCAACGCAACGGCAAGTTGGACAGCGTCGTACCCGCGTATCACATGCTTGGACGCAAGTCCCGCCGCACGCAGGATGACGCCGTAGTCAACGTCAATGCCGCGCAATCGACCTGCGCCTTCGGTCATAAACGTCGTGATCGCCTTCTCCGCCTCATCGCGCGGAATATCGCCGGGACGAGAACACCTTGCGATAGCGGCAACCGTTTCCACAATGGTTATGTGCGCGATGTAGATCGGCACATCGGTTGACCGATTCAGCAGAGCTCGCACCCACTCAGATCCGGTTTCCTCGACGTAGCCTTTGACCAACGCACTGCTGTCGATGACGAATACCTCGATCAACGTTATCGCCTCTCGCGGATGATCGTCTCCGACACGGGTTCGCCCGTCGTCTTCACCGGCTTCCATTCGAGCAATCGGCGTTGGTCGTCAGCGCTTAACGGATGCGGCTCCCTCACGCGCAAACCGATCTCCGCCATCCGCCGGTGGGCAGCGTCCAGTTGCCGTTGACGATGATCGTTCAACCGTCCCGCAAGATAGTCCGTCACCGAACCCAATTCACTATCAGGGAGCGCATCGAGCAGTTCATGTGCTTCGTGTCGTGTTGTGGTACTCATTCATCACCCCTCTCACCCCAATAGTGTACCCGACAACCCCGCCTCACCGAAACGCCGGATACAACGGCATTGCCTCGACCTCCGCCCACCGCTCGGAGAGCGCCGCCACCGCCCGACGGCTCGTTTCGGCGACGGCGGGGTACAGCCCGTTCCGCTCCAACATCTCCACGACCAACCCAAGTCGAAACAACACCCGCTGTCGCACCGTGACCAACCCCCACTGGTGGTCCTTCTCCAAGATGCCGGGCATCGACCAGCCCAAGAACGTCGTATACGCCCAACGCAGCGAGGCGTCCGTCATCGCCCGCTCGAAGGTGGCGTCGTCCGCCGCGTTGGGGCTGCCTTTCACGAGTTCCGCCCGATACGCCGCCACCGCCTGACGCGACACCTCCTCCGGCAACCGACTGACGCACCAACACGTCGGGAAGTGAATCACCGGGTAGCAGCCGTCGCTGAAGGCGTTGTCGAACCGACCGTGCTCGAAGTCGAGCAGCACAACGCGGTCGCCGACCCAATGGCAGTTGTCGGGGCAGGGGTCGCCGTGAATCAACGCGTGAAACGGCTCCTCCGTCTTGCGCGCTTCGATCCGCTCCATTTCCGCGTAAAACCCGCGTTTCGGCGAGACGCCAATCGCCGCGAACCCCTCGCGCATCTGCCGACGATACCGCGACTTCCCGCCGTGTTGAGTCGGATGCCGACGCTCGCTCAACTCGTTGAGGATCGCCTCGAACCGTTCGCGCTTGCCGACCGTCGCCGCGTGCATCCGTCCCGTCGACTCGAACAGCCCGACGAGCGTTTTCGTCGCAAACGCGGGGTCGTCGCCCAATAGGGCGTGATCGAGCCGTTGCCCCGTCCCCAAGTCCTCCATCACGACGAACCCCGCCTCGACATTCCCGCCGTAAAAGCGCGGCACGGGCAGCGGTTCGGAACACACCTCCGACATGAACCGGAGGCACGCCCACTCGTTGAAGAAGCGCGTCGTCACGAAGTTGTCGGAGGTTGGATCGTACTTCTGATCGCCGCGTTCGGGAGCCTGCTTCACAACGATACTGGCGGGAGACCCCTTCGGCGCGGTTTTTACCTCGAACCGATGGACGTACTGCCGCCCCGACAGCCCCTCGTCGTCACCGACTTTGAGCGACACCTTGCCGCCCCACGCTTCCGTCAACAGTTTCTGCGTCGCTCGACGCACCGCTTCTTTCGACATGAACCGTTCCTTTGTTTTTGGGGGGATCGTTTTTTTACGAGATGGCTCAAAACTACGGTTTCACCGCGATACGATGCGACCGTCCTTGCGAGGCGTCTTCCACCGCCTCGCGGATGCGGTCAAGCGGGTACGTCTTTCCGATCAGCGA
>JAQBWJ010000096.1 GCA_027625215.1 Candidatus Poribacteria bacterium | reverse complement strand
GGATATGGTGATCCGCCATCGCAGCGATCTGCGGCAGGTGCGTGATGCAGATGACCTGCGCCGTCGACGCCAACTGACACAGTTTCCGCCCGACGACCGTTCCCGTTTCGCCACCGA
This sequence comes from Candidatus Poribacteria bacterium, assembly GCA_027625215.1. Lineage (GTDB taxonomy): Bacteria > Poribacteria > WGA-4E > JAQBWJ01. Next base: position 7,251 of record JAQBWJ010000096.1, on the reverse strand, counting down.
CGCCCGAATCGACTTCATCGAACACTAGTGTCGAGATCGGGTCCATCGCGCTGAGGACGGTCTTCATCGCCAGCATCACCCGCGAGAGTTCGCCGCCCGACGCGATGCGGTTCAACGGACGCGCCTCCTCGCCAACGTTCGGCGCGATCAAAAACTCGACGCGGTCGATGCCGCTCGCCGTCAAGTTGTACCCCGTCTCCCGCCGCCGAATCAAGCCCTGATCCGATTCCATCGGCGTCACCGACACAAAGAAACGCGACTTGTCCATCGCCAACTGCGCGAGCTCCGTTTCGACCTCCGATTGCAGTCGCAACGCCGCCTCCTGACGCCGCTCCGACAACTCGAACGCCAGCCGACCCGCCTCTCGCAGTTCGACGCGCAACTCTTCTTTGATCTTGTCGATTTCGTCCGCGCCTGTCTCAATGACGCGAAGTTTCGCGCGCACCGCGTCGCAACGGGCGAGTATGTCCTCGATGGACTCGCCGTACTTTCGTTTCAGTTGGAAGATGCGTTGCAGCCGTTCTTCCAATTCGCCGAGCCGTTGCGGGTTGAACTCCAACGTCGAGCGGTAGTCGCGGATGCGGAAGGCGATGTCTTCCGTCTCGTAGAACACCGATTCGAGCCGCTTTTCGAGCTCTTTCAGCGATTCGTCCAACCGACGAAGTTCCGCCAGTTCACCCGACGCCCGACGCAACTGCTCGACGACGGCGACGCGCGTCGCATTGTACAACCGCTCGTAGAGGTCGTTCGCCGTTTCAAACAGCCGTTCGGCGTTTGCGAGGCGGTTGCGTTCCTGTTCCAGTCGCTCGTCCTCGCCTACTTCCAACGCGGCGGCTTCGATCTCGTCGCGCTCATGTTCGAGGTGTTCGCGCTCTAGCAGCGTTTGACGTTGCTCCTGTTGAAGATCGCGGAGTCGGCGGCGCAACGTCAGGATTCGGTCGTACGAGTCGGATACCAGTTCACGCAACGGCGACGTTTTGGCGAAGGCGTCCAGAAGCGCAAGATGCGTCTCGATGCGAAACAGCGATTGGTGCTCGTGCTGCCCGTGAATGTCGATCCACGCTTCGCCAAGCGTTTGCAGCAGTTGGTTTGTCGCCATCCGTCCGCTCACGTAGGAACGACCGCGCCCGTTCGCGTTCACCTGCCGCGCGACGATGATGGGTTCGTCGCGGGAAACGACGATCCCGGCTTCGTGCAGCATCGCGGCGACGGTATCCGGCAGATCAACCTCAATCGCCGCTTCGACAAACGCGGCGTCCTCCCCAGTGCGGACGAGGTTCGAGTCCGCTTTGTCGCCAAGCACCAGTCCCAACGCGCCGAGAATGATCGACTTGCCCGCGCCCGTCTCGCCCGTGAGCACGTTCAGTCCGGGACGGAACTCCAACCGTAGCGCGTCGATTACCGCGAGATGTTCGATGCGAAGTTCACACAGCATAGGATCACCGCATGTCCCCTCAACCCGTCGGAATGCTCCCCAGATGCAGTTTCGCGCGCAACACGCCGAAGAAGTTGCGGTGATACGGTCGCACCAGTTTGATCGTCTTGGATGCCCGCCACGTTCGGATTTCGCAGCCTTGAGTCAGCGGGTACTGTTCCTGACCGTCCGACCGAAGCACGCCGCTCGGCGATTCGGACGCGACGACCAACTTCACTTCGCACTGCGCCGGAACCAGCAGCGGGCGCGTCGCCATCGAAAATGGGGCGATGGGCGTCAGCATGATCGTTTCGCAGCGCGGATGGACGATGGGCCCATTCATCGCCAACGAGTACGCCGTCGATCCGGTGGGAGTCGAGACGATCATCCCGTCGCCGCGCACTGAGATCGCAAAGTCGTCGTCGATATACAGATCAAGCGAGATCAAGTGATCGTTCTCTTTGGCAACGATGTCGTTCAGGGCGAAACCGTGCGCGACGAGCGTTTCCTCGTCGTGGACGGTGTATTCGAGCATCATCCGTTGGGAGGTTTCAAACGCGCCGCTCATGACGCGCTCCAGCGCGGGTTCGAGTTCCTCGCGCGTTACGCCTGTGAGAAAGCCGACATTCCCCAAGTTCACCGCGAGGATCGGCACGTCCTCCGCTCCGGGTATCCGCGAAACACCGAGAATCGTCCCGTCGCCCCCCAACACGAGCAGCAAGTCCGACTGCGCGACCACTTCCGGTATCGGTGCGAACTGCGTCGTGACGGGCATCACGATCTTCGAGGCGGGTGTCACCGCTTCGCCGATGACCGTCTCGACGCCGTGAAAATTGAGCCACGCCGCCGCCTTCTCCGCCGTCTGAAGCGCGTCCGGTTTCGCCGCGTTGAAGATGATGCCGATTCGCTTGAATTCGGAGGTCACAGAAGCACTTTCAATACAAAGAATCCACCGATCAATAACACCGTAAACACAATGGCGAGAACGTCAAAGTACTTGTCCACCCAAGGCTTCACGGACGGTCCGACAAGTCGGACGATGCCCGCCAAGAGGAAGAACCGCGCCCCGCGCCCGATCACTGACGCGCCCAACAGCATCGGCAGCGCGACCGTTGCGTTCACCCCTGCCAGAATTGTGAACGCCTTGTACGGGATCGGCGTGAATCCGGCGACGATGATCGCGGCGAAGGCGTTCTCGCGGTACTTGGCAAGCACGACATCGACCGCGTCCGTCGCATGGTAGAAGTCGAGGATCAGCCGCCCCACCGATTCGTACATCGCGTACCCGATCACCCAACCGAGAATCGCGCCGATCACCGAACCCGCCGTGCAGATCGCCGCGAACCGCAGCGACTTGCGAGGCGCGGACGCCGCCAACGGCAGCAGCAGCACATCGGGCGGAATCGGGAAGAACGACGACTCCATGAACGCGATGACAAACAACCACCAACCCGCTCTCGGCGACTCCGCCAACGCTTCGACGCGGTCTTTTTGACGGCGCATCCATCCGAACAGCCCGCGCCGCGTTGCCACCGTCTCAACACCGTCGCTCAAAACCGCACCGCCTTTACGTTTTTGGGTCGTTGCGTCGCCACCCGTATAATGCGATGACGGTTCGTGATTGACAAGTCGATCCCCATCAAGTCGCCCAGCGTCCGACGCCTCTTTCAGCGAAACGCCCATCCGTGCTACACTGCGTTGCGTGTCCTCGCTTCATCCTCCTTCACCCCGTATTGAACGGATCGGTATCGCCTTATGAGAATTGCGGTCAATACCGGAGGCGGCGACGCGCCGGGTCTTAACGCGGTGATTCGCGCGGTCGTTCATGCCGCCGAGAGTCGCGGATGGAACGTCTACGGCGTCAACGAAGGCTACAACGGGTTCTTGCGACCCGGTGGGGTGCATCCCCTCACCACCGAGATGGTGCGCGGCATCACGGCGCTCGGCGGCACGATACTCGGCACCGTCAATACAGGTTCGCCGTTCGACTTTCCGCGAAACGGCGAACGGGTCGATATCTCCGACGAGATCGTCAACAAGTTTTACGAGAATAAGTTCGACGCCTTCGTCGCCATCGGCGGCGACGGCAGTTTTCGTATCGCCAAACAGTTCATGGACAAGGGTCTGCCAATGGTCTGCGTTCCCAAGACCATCGACAACGACGTGAACGCGACGCACGTCACCTTCGGTTTTCAAACGGCGGTGAACACGGCGACCGACGCGCTCGACAAACTGCACTCGCACGCCGAATCGCATCGTCGGATCATGTGTGTCGAGGTGATGGGGCGTTACTGCGGATGGATCGCGCTCCACTCCGGCGTGGCGGCGACGGCGGACATCATCCTTCTTCCCGAAATCCCCTTCGATCTCGATATCGTGGCGAAAGCGGCGGAACGTCGCTACAAGACGGGGCGCAACTTTGCGATAGCCGTCGTCGCGGAGGGCGCGCACCCGAAAGACGGCGAAATGACGATGCTTCTCGACAAGCAGGAGCTCGGACGAGAGCAGCGTTTGGGCGGAATCGCCGAGAAGGTCGCCGCAATGATCGCCGCGAAGACCGGGCGCGAAACGCGCTCGCTGACGTTGGGGCACCTGCTGCGCGGCGGACACCCGACCGCCTACGACCGAGCGCTCGCGCTGCAGTACGGAGCCGCCGCCGTCCGCGCCATCGAACAACGCGCGTTCGGAACGATGGTGTCGTACGATCCGCCGGACATGGTGTTCCGTCCCGTATCCGAAGGGATCGACCAAACGAAGTACGTCCCGCTCGACGGCGAACTGATCCAATGCGCCCGCGACATGGGCATCTGCTTAGGCGATTGACACCATGTTCGACCTGCCGCTTTCGCTATACGGATTGTGGTTGGGACTCGCCGCCGCGTGCGGGATCAACTCGTATGCGGTTGTGCTGACGGTCGGACTGCTGTCTCGTTTCGGGATCGCGCCCGCCTCGCTTGAACTGCTCGGTCATCCGGGATTTCTCGCGGTCGCCTTCGTGTTGTACGGGATCGAGTTTTTGGTCGACAAGAGCCGCCATCCCGCGACGGTGTGGGATGTGCTTCACGCGGTCATTCGCCCGATGATGGCGGCGGGCGTGTCGTTTCTCGCGCTCCAGGAGTGTGCGCTGTTGTGGCGGCTGTCGGGGGCGATGATGGGCGGCGCGTTCGCATTTGCGGTGCATGGGGCAAAGTCGAGCGTGCGGTTTGCGGCGAATGCGCGCTATCGGCGCGGGCGGACAAGCGCGATCAGTCTGGCGGAAGACGCGCTGGCGGTGGGAACGACATGGTTCGCCGTCGTCTATCCGATATTCACGCTGGGGTTGGTCGGGTTGGGGATCGTCGCGCTTGCGCTGATTTTGCACCGGATCGCCTTCGCTTTTCTGAAAGCGGCGCATCGAACGCTGGACGCCGTGATCTCGAAATCCCCTTCTCAATAATCACAAGATGAACAGGCTTCAAATCGAGGGAGAGCGTCCCCAATGATCGACGGTCGCCGCGTCGTCTTTCCGCGCGAAAAAACGGCGGAAGTCCAACCATACGCCTTCAACGACGAGAACCTCGAACCGGACGAGATCGCGCTTGAAACGGTCTGCTCGGCGATCAGTTCTGGGACGGAACTCGCCGGGTTCACCAACGACCAAGACTTGAACCACTGGCACGGCAACCCTTACCCGTACTATCCCGGTTACGCCGCTGTCGGGAGCGTCGTCAAGAGGGGCGACGCTGTTACAGAGGTTGGCGTTGGCGATCTTGTGTTCGCGCCATTCGGTCATGCCTCTCATCATCGGGTAAATGTGAAGAGGCATATCATCGTCCGCGTTCCGGAGCACGTGCCGCCGGAAGACGCCGTGTACGCGCGCCTGTGCAGCGTCGGGATGACGACGTTACGCACGACGGTAGCGCGTCCGGGAGATGGGGTCGCCGTCTTCGGGCTCGGCGTAGTCGGGACGATGGCGTCGTTGGTGTTTCAGGCGTCCGGATACGAAGTCGCGGCGATTGATCCTCTCGAAGGACGGCGAAAACAGGCGGAGGGGTGCGGCATTCGTCAAACGCTCGCGCCAGGGGACGACCTCGCGGAACGATGGAACGCGACAATGAGCGGCGTCCCGTGCCGTCTCGCCATCGACACGAGCGGGTCGTCTCATGGGGTGCAGGCGGCAATCCATCTCGCGGCGATGAAGGCGGAGATCGTGTTGATCGGGGCGCACTGGAAGAAAGACCACGCCCACTCGACTTCCGACCTGTTGCAAACGGTCTTCTCGAAGTACTTGACGCTCCGCAGCGGTTGGGAATGGGAGATTCCGAACCTGCCGACGCAGTTCTCCAACGGCAGCATCAAAGGGAATCAACAGCACGCGCTAAACCTGATGGCGCGCGGCGAGATACGTGTCGGCGGCGTGCGAAGCCACCTACTTCCACCCGAACAAGCGCACGAGGCGTACATGGGCCTGTTGAACGACAAGGAGCGCTACACCAGCGTCGTCTTGGACTGGCGTTGACGACGATATCTGCAAGGGGCGGTAGAGGTTGTCCATTCGACCCGTCGCGCTGGTTGGGGTGTCAGACGCGGTAGATTTGGGCGAGGATTCGGTGGAGGTGCGTTGCGCGGTCGTAATCGGTGGGAAGTTGCGCGAACCGTTGAAACATCGCGTTGACGGCGCGACCCGACAGCCCGAAGTACTTGCGCGTTTCCAACTGCGAGCGAAAACGCATTTCGATGGGAAACTGCGCCAGCGCGTCGAGCGGCGCGCCGTAGAGATGCACCAACAGCCATCCCTCCGCTGAAAACAACCCCGTCGCCGGATCATAAAACCCCTCCGCCGACAACTCCAACGGCAGCGACCGCACCAGATGCGGATGACGCGCCTCGATGTACAGTTGGAACCGACCGACGTTCATGTGCCCCAAAAACGTCCGAAACGTGCCGAGCGCGGGCTCCTTCCCGTCGATCAGCACATACGTCTGATCGCTCACTTCGATCTCGACCCAATGCTCTTCGTCGAGAATCCGGCGCGCGAGGATGCCGCCGCGCTCGTAGACCGCTGAGAAGTGGTCAAGCGTCACGGGGATGGTCGCGCCGCGTCGTTTCGGTTGGTCGTTCATTCGGAGCCTGATTCCGTCCGGTTGTGCGTGGTATCGTAGTTATGCCATAGTTTCGCCCCAAGATCGAGTTCGCGCGTGCGGCTAACGGTTCCCCACAACAGCAAACGGACATCAACTCTCATGCAGAACATCCTCGCGTGTCGCCCGGCGACGTATGGGCCCCATCAACACATCGCGTTCGAGCATCTCGCAGAGATCGGCGTGCAGCACGTCGAAGTCGGCATCCCCGCGCCAGACAAGATGGACGATTTTCTCGCGCGGCTGAGAGCGAACGGCATCACGGCGACGAGCTCCCAAGCCAACCTTGATATCAAAGACCCGCAAATCGCCGAGAAATACAACGTCATCTGCGAGGGGACGCGCAAACTCGGCGCGAAGTTCATTTTCGTCAGCGTCAAAGCGGACGATATGGACCGCTCCGTCGCGTACGCCCGATTGCGCGCCGTCGGCGAGACCTGCGCCCGCCACGACTGCACCGTCATCATGGAAACGCATCCCGACCTCATCACGAACGGCGATGTCGCCAAAGCGACAATGCAGGGCGTCAATCACCCGAACATCCGCGTCAACTGGGACACCGCGAACGTCTACTTCTACAACGCGGGCATCGACGGCGTGGTCGAGATGAACAAGGTGATCAACTACATCGGCGCAGTCCACCTGAAAGACACGAACGGCGGCTTCCGCGAGTGGTATTTCCCCGCACTCGGCGAAGGGGTCGTCAAGTTCCCCGAA
>JAQBWJ010000095.1 GCA_027625215.1 Candidatus Poribacteria bacterium | reverse complement strand
GAGAACGGGACGTTCGAACTCGTCCGACAGGCGCTGGACGTTCGGATGATCGCGACGCCGGTCGTCTGGAAGTTCGTCGAGGGGATGCCTGATCGGATCGGCGTCGAGGCGGGCGCGTTCGGCATTCGGAAAAGTTCGCTTGCGGCGTTGGGCGTGTCGGTCGGGTTGCACGGTCTGTTGGCTCTGGGGCTGGGATGGGGACTGATCTCGAACTTGCGCCCCGCCGTCGTCGATATGCGCGACCGATGGCAGGACGGCGGCGAGCGGGAAGCGGGATTGATCCGTCCGAAACTGTTGCCGGAACTGCCGATGACGGTCGACGGATGGAACGTCTATCGGCTCAACCTCAGCGGAACGGTCGTCACGATGAGCGCCGGATTGCTGGGCAACCGGATCGTGACGATGAAGCAGAACGCCGGGGGTTGGGACATCGTGACGATGAACGTGGACGGCTCCGGCGAAAGAAGCCTGACGGACGATCCGGCGATGGATGAGGACCCGGTATGGTCGCCGGACGGTGGGACGGTCTACTTCGCGTCGAGTCGCGGTCGAACGCAGCCCACGACGCCGACGGCAGACGATCCGATACGCGTGGACGTCTGGGCGATGGAGGCGGACGGCTCGAACTTGCGGCGATTGACGGACGGCACCGGCATCAATAGGCAACCGCAGCCGTCGCCGGACGGGTCGCGTCTCGTTTTCATGTCGAATCGCACAGGGTACTGGAAGCTGTATCTGATGAACGCCGACGGCTCGAACCTCCGACAACTGACGCACGGAACGTCGGTGGACAGGTTCGCGAGATGGTCGCCGGACGGGACGCGGATCGCCTACGACTCGACGGAGGACCCGGGAACGCTGACCGATTGGGACGACATTTGGATGATCGACGCGGATGGCTCCAACCCGCGCAACCTGACGGAAGGTTCCGATTGGAACGATCACGGACCCGTATGGACCCCCGACGGCGAGCGAATCGTGTTTTATTCGTACCGAGATCGGAATGACGAAATCTACATCATGGACGCGGACGGAACGCACCAGGAGCGGCTCACGTTCGACGACGCGAGCGACCAGCACCCGCGTGTGTCGCCGGACGGGTCGAAGATTCTGTTCGTGTCGAATCGGGACGGTGCGCGCGCCCTTTACATGATGAACTTGGATGGAACGGAAGTGGCGCGCGTGTCCACCGAGACGACCGTCCACGGTCAGGGGAGTTGGTCGCCAGGTACGGATTGATTGGATCCAACGAGAATCAATCGTCGGCGACGACTCACACGACTTACTTAACTATCAACCGACATACTAATGAAAGAGGTACAACAGTGAAGCTCCGTATTCTCGTGATCTCCGTGCTCGTCTTCGGCTTGATGGCGTCGCATGCGGCTCATGCAAGTTCGGGTGGGTTCGGTGTGCGAGGTGGGCTTTGGCAGGGAACCTCCTCGTGGTTCGTCGTCGGCGCCGAACTACAGTCCGAGTCATCCTCGGCGTCACCATTCTTCGCCTCGCTGTCGGGCAACTATTTCCTCGACAATGATGTTACGGCGATCGCTGGTGATGCTGTGATCGGTTATTCGATCTACTTCGAGGACTCGCTCCTTGTTCCGTACGTGTGTGCGGGGCCGGGGTTGGTCTACATTTCCGCATCCGATGACTCCGCTACGGAATTCTCCGTCGTGTTGGGCGGGGGCGTCGACGTTGAACTGGTCGGAAGCAACGTCATTCCGACGCTTGGTGTGCGCTACTTCTACTTCGCCGGTGGAGATCAACTCCGACGCGGAGCATTCCTGTTCGGCGGCGTGCGTTTTTGACGCAACACCGCCCAAGGAGGTTTGTCAATGAGGCGTTCTCGCGGCAGTGCTATCGTCTGGGTGTGGACCCTCGCCGCTGTGATGTTCTCGATCTCACACGCGCAGGAATACGATCCGCCACACCCAGTGTGTCGGATGAACCAACACGACGGGCAGAAGCGTCCAAAGATCAGCGTCGGAGAAAACGGATCGCCGTTGTGGACTTCGATGTTCCGGTCGAGTTGATCCAAAGCGGATATGGCGGCGGACAAGTCGTTCAGGTGCGCACCGCGGCGACGAGGCTCGGCACGGTGGTCTCGGAAATGCTCATTTCCGCGCTCGTCGAAGAGGGCAACTTCGATGTGATCGAACGGACACAACTCGAGGAAATACTCAAAGAGCATGATCTGACTCAACAAGGATTGTTGGACCCGGAAACGTCGGTGAAGGCGGGAAAAATACTCGGCGTCGATCTGATACTCGGCGGGAAACTCACCGAGTTCGGCGTGAAGCAGAAACGAAAAGCGGGACTCGGCATCGCCACGAGCCTACTATTGGGGGTTGCCGTCGATCTGAAGAAAAGCACAGCTCGCGCCGTCGTCGACGCACGTGTCGTCGAAGCCCAAACGGGACGGATTCTCGTCGCCAAACAGGGCACCGGCGAAAACGATGAGTCCAGCTTGGCGTTCGGAGGGACCGATCTCGCGACATTCATCGGAGGTGTTTCGATTGAAAGCGCGGAATGGACGGAAAGCCGGATCGGTCGAGCCACTCGCGACGCCGTCCATGTGATCGTCAAGGAGTTGGTCGAGCTGTTTCCGTTCGAAGCGACGATCGTGGCGAAGCTGCCGGACGGTACGTTCATCCTCGATGTGGGCAAGTTCTCCGGCGTCCGGGAGGATGACCGGTTCATGGTCGTACGCGAAACGGTCATCAAAGACGAGGATTCCGGGGAAATCGTGTGGACAGAGCGTGACGAACTCGGAGCAATCCGCGTTATCGCGGTTCAAGATGATAGAAGTCGTTGCGATGGGGCAGCGCTACCCGGTACCGCCGTTACGAACCCAAGTCGCATAGGCGACGCAGAACCGGGAGACATTGCCGTTCTGGTTTATCGCGTGAAGAGCGATGATGAGGAGTCGAACGACAACGCCGAATAACGGCACGCAACGTTGGACGGAACTGAACGTATGGAGTGTCGCGCAGTGAAGCGGAGCGTTCTGATACCGATCTTATTGAGCTCCGTACTCGCGGGATGCGCGCGGATCAGTTCGGGTGCGGATACCAAGCTGGAGCACATCGACCCGCGTTTAATCGGTAATTGGAAACTGTCGTCAGTGGATGGGAAGCCCGTCGGAGGCGAATCGGAATACAACCCTGCGACGCAAATAACGACGATCTTCGATCCCGTCGAGTGGGAGCTCGATGCCAAAGGTGATTGCGATATGACAGTTCGTATTGTGTTTGTTCCACGCAGATTAAGTGGCGGGGAAAAGCTCACTTCTTTCGATAGACAGCACTATCTTCTAGTTTTGATCCCGCTTCTGAGGCGTGGCGTTTGCGTAGTCGGCGAACCAGAGTTTCGGATTTCAGCCCAATTGCGAAAGGCGGTATGGGCCAAAGAAATAAAGGAATTAGAAGGCGGATTCCAAGACCGCGTGCCGACAGATAGTGTATCGCCCGCCGACGGAGATGTGAAAGTCTTCTTTGACGACGTAGACATATACCCGTTTAAGGAATCGACAATTGCCGATGATCGAATAGTGCAGGTTACGGTAACGGGCATTGGTTCCGAGAGAGTGGTGGTCTGGGAGCGCGTTCGTGGCGGCATCTCGTCGTTTTGTAGTCAGTAGCGGTGTTGGCTTGGGCCGATTTCGCTCGCACATTCTCATCAAGCTGAATAAAGACTTGCGAATGGGACTATTGTGGGGATATCGATTCTACGTATCGTTTTCGTGGTCATGATCCTTCAGACTGTGTCCATGCCGCTGGCTTTTGGACAGAAACGGCAATGGATCATCCAACATGACAACGCCGTCCGAGATATCGCTTTCAACTCGACGGGGACGCTTTTCGCGACGGCCTCAGAGGATGGTACCGCAGGTCTTTGGGACGCAAGTACTGGGTCACACGTCGCGACTCTTCCGCATAACGGTAAGGTCTACTCCGTAGACTTTAGTCCTGATGGAGCTTTTGTCGCTACATCGGCGGACGGTGGCGCACAACGCGGCATTGTCACAATTTGGGTCGTCGAGACGGGTGAACCATACATAACGCTTCGGCACAACCTGCTTATTGCTTCGACGACGTTCAGTCCAGACGGAGCTCTGCTCGCTGCGACTTCGTTTGGAAACGCTTCGTTCGCTTACGTTTGGCAGATCGCAAGTGGCGAGCGAATAGCGATACTCGAACATGAGGGACCCGTCGTTGCAGCGGCGTTCAGTCCAGATGGAACACGAATTGCGACCGCATCATGGTACGATCGCATCGCTGCAATTTGGGACGTTGCAACTTGGCAACGAATCGCTACGCTCGAACATCATGGATATGTCGAGGCCGTTGCGTTCAGCCCCGATGGGATGACCGTTGCGACGGCATCACGTGATCAGACGGCAGGCATATGGAGCGTGAAGACAGGTGAGCGACTCGCGACGCTCCGACATGACGACATGATCAGTCGTGTTGCATTCAGCCCCGACGGTAGTCTTCTTGCAACAGCGGGATGGGCGAGCGCGATCTGGGACATCGCGACGGAATCTGAAGCGTTCAAGCTTGATCACCGTTGGGGCGCAAACACCATCGTCTTCAGCTCGGATGGGTCGCTCGTCGCCGCCGCAATAGGGGACGTCGGTATATGGGATGTAGCGTCAGGTGACAGGTTGGCGACGCTTGAAACACTTCAACAGGACGATGAAAACCTTGACGGATTGGCTACGATTGCCGACGTGACGTTCAGTCCTGACGGATCGCTCATCGCCACGAGGTCGTACGAAGATCCCACTGTGAGCGTTTGGAAGCTGTCGAACGCTATCACAAAACTAAAAGTGCTGTCTGCCGTCTTGGACTCCGTACGTATCCAACTTCGAGCGGAGTACGTGGAGGATTTGTACGCGTGGCAGGCTACCCTAGCATATGATCCGACTGTCCTAGAATTCGTCGGCGCATCCGAAGGCGACTTCCTAAAACCGCCTGGTGTCTCGACAATATGGCAGCAGCCTATCGTTGCGAACGATACGATCACCCTTGTTCAATCACGGATTACGCCTGGGGAGGCGAGCGGAGACGGGATCCTCGCGACGCTTGAATTCAAAGTAAAGGAGACCGGTTCAAGCCGGATCGATATCCGGGACTTGCGTTTATCCGACGAGTCTGCGATGTCGATCTTTTCGCGGAGATCGGGCGCACGTGTCGAGGTCGCGTCGGATGTCTCCTTGACGGTCGCCGCCATCCTGAAACTCGTCAACAACGAACTGGTGCTGACCATTCGCGCTGAGGGAACACCGGATGTTCGGGATTTCTCGGTCGAGATTCCCGTTCCGTCGCAATTGGAGCGCATTGACGGGCAGTTGGAATTCACAGGTGAATCGATTCTCGAATCTGCCGAACTTGGCAAGGCTCGATTCCGTATTTGGGAAGGTGGGGAGATCGTCTTTCGACCACGGGGAACGGTGGTCGGGACATCCGGCGTTGCAAGTCCGATATCAGCGATAGAAGGACGTATCGACGTGGTCGCGTCGCCGTCAGCGGACGTGAACAAGGACTATCGGATCGACATAATCGACCTAATCACCGTCGCTCGCCAATTCGGGCAGTCCATCCGAAGCAATCCCCGACCGAATCCGGACGTCAACCGAGACGGAACGGTCGATGTGTTCGATGTAGTCGTCATCGCGCGCATGTTCGGACAGCAGTTCATGGCAGAATCGCAGGATGTCGCTGCGGCTCCACGTCGTCTCCATCGTGACCAGTCAATGCCTACGAAGATCGCGAGTCAGCATCAATCACTGTGGCGACGACTCCTCTCCGAGGTCGACGCCTTGCAAGATGGCGGAGAGGATGTCGCGGAAGCGCGACGGGTGCTGGTCGAACTGGTTCGACTCAGTGACGGCGCAAAGCCAGAGCGGACGGTGCTTCGACAGAATTACCCGAATCCCTTCAACCCGGAGACGTGGATTCCTTTCGAGCTCTCCGAACCGACGGATGTCGTGATTCACATCTACAACGTCCGCAGCGAATTGGTCAGAACGGTGCGGCTTGGTCGTCGCGAGCCGGGCATCTATGAATCGCGATCCACCGCCGCCTATTGGGACGGCAGAAACGAAACGGGAGAGCCCGTTTCGAGCGGTGTCTATCTTTACGAACTCCAAACGGAATCGACTCGCCAACGACGACGAATGGTGGTCGTACGGTAGGATCGGCACGGGGGTTCAGAAATGGTTCGACGGACAACGAGTGCGAAAGCGGATTCACACTCCTCGACGTTTTCGCCTACGCAACGCCAATTTCTGGTCCTCTACCGACTGGCTCAACTGGGCTACGCCAGCCGGGAACACCTGGTCCGCGCGTGCTTCCGGGACGTCTCCGACGCGAGCGAGCGGTTCGCCGAGCAGATCGAGCCGCTGATCCGGCTTCAAGGCAAGCGGGGCGGATCGTCGCGGGCACCGACGATGATCCTGGAACATCCCGAAACGCGGTCGTTATACCTCAACCGGACGGGTCGCAACGCGCTGGACGACGCGGACCGCTCGTCGGCGCGGCAGGCATTCGCGACGGAAACACCGGAATCGGAGCCGACCTACTTCCGAGGACGCGACGACGACGGCAAGCCGGTTCCTTACAACGTCAAGGCGCTGCCGCCGGAGAAGCGCGCCTCCGCCGGCGTGAAACTCGACGAGTATTTCGGCATCGCCGACGTGCTGACGCGGTTCATCGAGTGCGAGGCGGGGCTGCTGGCGGCGGGCGACGCGAAGTGGCGGCTCGAGCGCGTCGAGATCTGCGCGAAGCCGTCCCCTGTCGAATTCATGCTGGATAACCGCAAGGCGGAGATACGCCCGGACGGGCTCGTCATCCTGTACCGCCGCGACGAGTCGGGCGAACTCGCCTTCGACTGGTTCTACGTCGAATACGAGGAGACCTCCACACCGTCGAAGAAGCTCGACACGCTGCGGCAGTATGCGCAGTTCTACTGGCGCGGGGAGTTCGGGCGGCTGTGGAACGCGGAATACCGCTACCGGTACGACCTGACGGAGATCGACGAAGGACGGGAGGTCGAGCAGCCGAAGTTCAAGGTGCTGGTCGTCGTCGAAGAAGGGGAAGGGACCGGTTACCTGGACGGCATCCTCCGCGACTTCCGCTTCCTGAAGGATGCGGGGATCCGCTATCAGGAACTCGGCTTTCCGTCGGACGTGATGGGATTGGGACAGTTCCTGTTCTGTCCAAGGAAACAGTTCGTCACGGCGGATCACGCCCTCGCGCCGGTCTGGCTCAACGGCGCGAACTATCAGCGCCGTCTCTCCGAGCAGGAGTGGCGGCTCATCTCATGTCTGGGATAGGAGGGAGAGGGTTCTCATGGAGCGCAA